>NZ_JAFCXG010000002.1:175707-424262 GCF_049898185.1 Acinetobacter sp. 40AMC3-4 | reverse complement strand
GCGACCATAGCAAGAGTGAACCACCTGATCCCTTCCCGAACTCAGAAGTGAAACCTCTTAGCGCTGATGGTAGTGTGGGGTTACCCATGTGAGAGTAAGTCATCGCCAGCTCATTATTCCTAAACACCCCCGACCATAAGGCCGGGGGTGTTTTTTTATGCGCGGGTTTTTAGATAAGATCTTTAACGTATTTATATCTCGAAGCTAATCAGATTCTTCTGAGGCGGATGAGTCCTGTCGATTTGTTTGATCTATTGGGATCTCTGTAAAGCTAGCGCTATAAGAGTTTACAAGCTGATCTTATAAATTTTACAAAATAAAAAACCAGCGATTCGCTGGTTTTTTTATTGCAGACCATTTTAGCCGAATACACGCATTACGGCTGCGATTAATACCCAAAGAATGGCAATCGCTACGATGGGCTCAGCAATCTTTGCCCATGTTGGGGTATTGATAACAATGACTTCTTCGACATCTTGATGCTGCTGATTCTGGCTTAACATTTGATTAAACTCCTTCATTGATGCTTCCAATGATAGCTCTTCTTGCACAATTGGTTTAGAGCCTTTGAGTTCTGTTAGCTTGTTTGTTGTCCAAACCCAATCATCTGCTTGACCAGATAAATGTTCAATTTGCCCGGTCAGTAATTCCTGGATGCTATGGATATTATGATTGCCGGTATCATGCAGTTGTTTTAATTCGATAAGTTGTAAATGAAAAATTTCTGAAGTACTGTGCTCAAGCTGAGCTCGATCCAAGGTAGATTGATTTTCCGGACTGGTAGCGAGATGACGCACGATTTCCAGGATATATAATTCATCAGGATGGTTGATTTCATTATAAATTTTTTGTGGGTTATGACGCCATTCAGTAATAAGTTTACCTAAAGTTAAGGCATTGATTTCTGATATATATTTTCGTCTTTCTTCTTTTGTATAGTCTTTTAGAAGCTCAGGCTTTTGAGTCTCTATCTGTTCAACAAAATATTGTACTAAATCAAAAGCCATTCACTTGCTCCATTATTTTTAATCTAATAGTCTTAAAGTCGGTTTTTTCTTTGGTTGTTCAGTTTGTTCTTCAGTGCTTGATTTTAAAGCATCTTCATCATTTTGTGTATGCTCATATTCACTTGGATCAAAGAATAAACCTTGACCATTTTCACGTGCATAAATACCGAGTACTGCTGCCATAGGAACATAAATATCACGAGAAACGCCACCAAAGCGAGCCGAGAAGCTAATGGCATCATTGCTCATATGCAGCGCATGCACGGCATGTGGCACAATATTCAGAACAATCTGTCCATCTTTAATAAACTGCTCAGGAACCATGGTATTTGGGCGTGTGGCATCCACCAGCAGGTAAGGCGTCATATTGTTATCGCAAACCCACTCATAGATTGCACGTGCCATATAGGGACGGGTAGGGCTAAGGTTGAATTCTTGTTCGGACATGATGTTTCTCTATGGATGTTTGAGTTGCACTGAATAACGGTTCTTTTCCTGCAATGTCATGGATTTCACAAAGGCAGGACGACTAAAAATTCGTTGGCAATATAAATAAAACGGACGGCATTGCTGCTGTGGTAATTCTACACCCATCTGTTTCAGACGGATAAAAATTGGTGCCAGCATACAATCCAGGATACTAAATTGTTCAGACATAAAATAGGGAAAATGCTGGAAGAGTGGCATCAGTGAAATCAGGATATCCTGTAACTGCTTTTGTGCCTGAGTTCTCGCTTTCTTATCCAGCGTATCAGGATGGCGTAACATGATATCAGCCAGCTTTAACCAGTCATTTTCAAAGCGCCAGATGTATTGTCGTTGCTCTGCGCGGGGCATTGGAGCATCGGCATACAGTTTATTCTGACGATAACGATCATCTACATATTCTGAGATAATCGAAGTATTAAATAATTTAAGTTCATTTTCGATCAGCATCGGCAATTGATTATAAGGATTGAGACTGGCCAGATCCTCATCATCGGCATCCACCAAAATCAGGTTATATTTAATCTGTTTTTCGGTAAGCACATAGCGAATCCAATGGGAACGAAAGTCATCGGCATGACTATAGAGAGTGATTCCTTGAAGAGGCGCGCTTTCGACTGACATAAATCCTGATGAGCTTCTAATGAATAGACTAGGATACTAAAATTCAACCTAAAAAGCACCAAGCATCAAAGATCAATCGGCTTGAGCCGAGGTAGATTATAAGAAAAACAACTGGAGGAAAATAAGATGCTGATCAAGCTTCCTGTCATTTTGCTGTTTATCTGTATTGGGATCGCAAATTATTATTTGATGAAGTCATTCTGGTGTCACGAAGGGGTATGGGGTAAGGATGTACATGAACAATAACAAGAAAAAAGTTCTAAATGACCCACTAACCGCCATAAAAAAACCCTGGAAAATCCAGGGTTTTTTGTCCGATTCGGTAAACGAATTAACGTTTAGAGAACTGAGGACGTTTACGAGCTTTACGTAAACCAAGTTTCTTACGTTCAACTTCACGAGCATCACGAGTAACGAAACCAGCTTGACGAAGAGCAGGTTTTAAAGTTTCGTCAGAAGCGATCAATGCACGAGTAATACCGTGACGGATAGCGCCTGCTTGACCACCAATACCACCACCAGCAACAGTGATGTAAAGGTCATATTTGTCAGTAGCTTCAAGAAGCTCAAGTGGTTGGTTAACAACCATACGAGCAGTTTCACGACCGAAATACTGTTCAAGAGTACGGTTGTTAATTACGAGTTTACCAGTACCAGCTGATAGGAAAACACGTGCAGTTGCGGTCTTACGGCGACCTGTACCATAATTAGTAGCCATGTGCTGTTATCCCTTAGATGTCCAAAACTTGTGGCTGTTGAGCAGCGTGTGGATGCTCAGTACCTGCATACACTTTCATTTTCTTGATCATTGCATAACCAAGAGGACCTTTAGGTAACATACCTTTAACAGCTTTTTCTAGAACTGCTTCTGGTTTGTGAGCGATTAACTTTTCAAAGTTAGTCTCACGGATACCACCAGGGAAACCAGTGTGGCGATAGTATTTCTTATCTTGTGACTTTTTACCAGTCACAGTGATTTCTTCAGCATTGATAACAACGATGTAGTCGCCAGTGTCAACGTGAGGAGTATAAGAAGTTTTATGCTTACCGCGTAAACGACGAGCGATTTCAGTCGCAAGGCGACCTAAAGTTTTGCCAGAAGCATCAACAACGTACCAGTCGTGTTGAACTTCAGCTGGCTTAGCGCTGAGAGTTTTCATTAAACCACTACCTATTATAGTTGGTTTGGACTATGGAATCTGTCCAAACTAAAGGAGACGCGATTCTAAACGAATACGTGAAGAATCACAAATGAAAATTAAAATTTCAAGCGCTGTATTTTATCTAATCTCCCTGGTGAAAGAAAGACCTAAGCCTTTATATGCTACAAAAACTGCAACTATATTTGTAACCATAGTTTCAATGGTATCAAAATATTGATTTATAAGTACTCTTTGCAATGATTACTACAGCGTAGGCGTGATCGGGTTATAATATTTCTCAGCTTTGCCAAATTGAGAAGATGATGCTGCCTTTATATGTCACCAGTGGGGAACCTGCCGGAATTGGTCCTGATATTTGCCTGAGTCTTGCAGATCGTGTTGATGAGCGCCCAATTGTGGTATTGGCGGATATTCATATGTTCGAGCAACGTGCTCAGATACTCAAATTATCGGTTGAGCTGATTGAATATCAAGGACAGGAGTCATCTTCAGGCATCGGTCAGCTATTTGTAGAGCATGTTCCCGTGCAGCAAGACGTCGTATTGGGTGAGCTGAATCCGAACAATGCGGCTTATGTACTGGAGCAACTGCGTCGATCCGCAGACTATGCCATGTCAGGAAAAAGTGTCGGCGTCGCGACTGCGCCTGTACAAAAGTCCGTGATAAATGAAGCGGGCATTTCTTTTAGTGGTCATACCGAGTATTACCAGGAATTTGCTGGTGTTCCACGTGTAGTCATGATGCTGGCCACCAAAACTTTACGCGTGGCCTTGGCCACTACCCATCTTCCGCTTCGTGCCGTGGCAGATGCGATTACGCCTGAACGCTTGCATCAGGTGATTGATATTCTGATTCACGACCTGAAATCCAAATTCAAGATTGAACAGCCGAATATACTGGTTTGCGGTTTAAATCCGCATGCCGGGGAGGGCGGTTATTTGGGGATGGAAGAAATTGAAGTGATCAATCCGGTACTCGAAAGCTATCGTGCCCAAGGTATCAACATGAGTTTAAGCCTGCCTGCTGATACTTTATTTACTCCAGAAAACCTAAAAGATGCTGATGCTGTTCTGGCGATGTATCACGATCAGGGCTTACCTGTGTTAAAATCACAGGGCTTTGGTGAAGCCATTAATATTACCCTCGGCTTACCGTTTATTCGAACTTCTGTTGATCATGGCACAGCACTCTCCCTTGCGGGGACGGGACTTGCGAAAAGTTCCAGCCTGCACGTTGCTGTCGATTTAGCCCTCGATCTGGCGCGCCACTGATTATTGTTCATCACTCACGTTGGAAATGTTTTTATGTATCAAATTAATGCCTTAAACCCAAAAGATGAAGGGCATCAGGCTCGAAAAAGATTTGGTCAAAACTTTTTACATGACCAGCGTGTCATTGCCAAAATTGTACGCTCAGTCAATCCGCGTCCAGGTCAGAACATTCTGGAAATTGGCCCGGGTCTGGCCGCTTTGACTTCACCTTTAATTGGTGAATGTGATGCCTTAACCGTACTTGAGCTGGATCGTGATCTGGCTGCTGGCCTGCCGGGTCGTGTGCCGCATCCTGAACGTTTAACCATTATTGAAGCCGATGCATTGAGATATGATTATTCTCAATTGTTCCAGGAAGATCGTCCATTACGTGTCGTCGGTAACTTGCCCTATAATATTTCAACGCCACTATTATTCCATCTCTTGGAATTTGGTGACAAAGTGCAAGACATGCATTTCATGCTGCAAAAAGAAGTGGTGGACCGCATTACCGCATCACCCAATACCAAGGAGTATGGCCGTCTGTCGGTGATGATTCAATATTTCTGTAAACCGACTTTCTTGTTCGAAGTGCCACCTGGATCTTTTAATCCACCACCAAAAGTGACCTCAGCAGTGTTCCGTTTGGAGCCTTATAAAGTTAAACCGATTGTGGCGAAGAATGAAAAAGCGCTAGCACGTCTGGTATCGCATGTATTTACCCAGCGTCGTAAAACTCTGCGTAACAGCTTGAAGGGTATGCTGGTTGAGGAGGGTTTTGAAAAAGCGGGTGTTGACCCGATGGCGCGTCCAGAAACCCTGACCCTTGAACAGTTTGTTGCACTTTCAGATCAAATGGTGGCTTAAATTACGATGAACCGTACTGCTCGATATAATTATGTGATTGGTGATGTTCAAGGCTGTTTTGAGGCCTTGAAAGCTTTGCTTAAAGAAATCCAGTTTGATGCAGAACAAGATTTTATCTGGTTTGCTGGAGATTTGGTTGCACGTGGTGAAAACTCAATTGCAGCGTTGCGGTTTATCAAAAAGCTGGCTGAACAAGGTGCGGCTGCGACGGTCTTGGGAAATCATGATTTGACTTTGCTGGCTTATGCCCGCGGCATCAAACCGGTGAAAGAAAAAGACAATGTCCGTGATGTGATTGATGCGATCGACAGTGATGACTTGATTGACTGGCTGCGAAAACAGCCAATGTGTCTATTTCCGAATGAGCAGACCATTCTGACGCATGCTGGGATTCCGAATATCTGGAGTGCAGAAAAAACTGCGCAATTGGCCCAAGAAGTTGAAGCGATCATGGCTCATGATGACTTTGATGTGCTGGATGATTTCCTGAAAGAAATGTTCGGGAAAGAACCCGCACTTTGGTCGGATCAGCTACAAGGCCATGAACGTATTCGCTGTATCGTGAACTACCTCACCCGAATGCGTTTAACTGACGCTGAGGGACGTCTGGAATATAGTTTTAAAGATTCACTGAATGATCCAATGCCAGAAGGCTTCAGACCCTGGTTTGAGTTTGAATCACAGACAGCACAAACTCATCAGATCCTGTTTGGTCACTGGGCCGCTTTGAACGGTAAAACCATTTCGAACAAGATTCAGAATGTAGATGGCGGTTGTGTCTGGGGCAATCAACTGATGGCATTCCGCCTAGAAGATCAGCAGATGTTTGCAGTAGATAATCCGGTGATGTAAGTAAAGCTATTAAAAAAGCCACGTGATTACGTGGCTTTTTTAGTTTTAAAATTTAGTCTGCTCGAATCCAGGTCTGGTTACGGCCTAGAACTGAAACGCCAATGCTGGCACGTAAGGTTAAACGTTTACCGGTATTGTTTAAACGCATTTTTGCATCATAAATTTTACCTGCCAATGGGTCGATAATACGACCTTTGTCATAGTTCTTGGTGCCTTCAACCAGTTTTAGGCCTTTTAAAATGGTCATGCCTAAAATAGGCTGATTGGTATAAGGTGCAGGGCAGTTATTGCATTTTTCACGTGGATTATAATCTGGGCGAGGCGTGATTTTTACAATTTTGCCTGAATAGGTATTATTTGCTTCTTTGCTAATAACGATAATCGCTTTAGCCGCTCCCGTTTTATCATCAATTTGTTGCCAGGTCCCGGTAATATCGTCTGCCCAAAGATTGGTCATACATCCTGCTGTAAGCGCGGCAAGTAATATTTTTTTAAACATAGAGAGTCATTCCAAAGAATTTTTATCATCGCCCGCTCATGTTAGAAATCTTACTAAAATAGTCAACACTTATCTGAATACTATAGAGTTGATGCACTATAAAAAAAGCTGCCAAGTTGGCAGCTTTTTCGAATAATGAGAATTAGGTGTTAATCTTGGCGAATCCAGGTCTGGCTACGGCCTAAAGCGGACACACCGACATAACCACGTAAGGTTAAACGTTTGCCATTGGCATTCAGACGCACTCGAGCATCATAAATTTTACCTGCTAATGGATCAATCACTTTACCTTTCTCATAATTATTGGTGCCTTCCACATGTTTTAAGCCAGTCAATACATCCATGCCCAAGATCGGCTGGTTGGTATAAGGTGCAGGACATTTACTACAGGTTTTCTGTGGGGTATAGCCTGGACGTGGAGTTACTTTAATAATTTTTCCAGCAAAAGTCCCATTATCATTTTGACGAATTTCAATAATCGCTTTTGGTGAGCCGGTTTTATCATCAATTTGCTGCCAGATGCCAGTCAGATCCTGCGCATAAGCAGTCCCAGTCATCAGTGCAGCGATGAACATTAATCCTAATTTAGTTTGTTTCATTATATTTATTCCTTTTTTATAGATGAATAAAATATCCTCAACACAAAAGTGCTGTTTTTATTAATCCTGGCGAATCCAGGTTTGTGTGCGACCAATCGCAGATATTCCGATATATCCACGTAAAGTCAGTCGTTTCCCATTGGCAGAAATCCGCCCTTTTAAATCATAAATTTTGCCGGTGAGTGGATCGAGTACCCGGCCATGTGCATAGTTATTTTTGGTGGTGGGTTTCAGTCCTTTAATAACGTCTAATCCCAAAATCGGTTTATCGGTATAAGGTGATGGACATTTGACACATTTTTCTCGTGGTGTATAACCTGGGCGAGGTGTGACTTTAGTAATCGTTCCGGTATACGAGCCATCAGCCTGAGTTTTCATTTCAATCAATGCTTTAGGTGAACCAGTTTTATCATCAATCTGTTGCCAGAGACCAGATAACTCCTGAGCAAAAGCCATAGAGCCTGTGAATAAAGAAGCTGAAAAAACAGTTAAAATTGCGATTTTATACATGCGATATCCTTATCCTTATTTTTTTATGAACATTCACCTAATTCCATGTGGTGAACGATGATGCAAACTACGTTAATACACTTTCATAATCTATATTGCATGAAAAAAGCATATGTTTAATATTCATACAACTTAATGCATTAAAATGCAAGCTTCTATCTACTAAAGCATAACTCCATCACATTTTTTTAATTAAGCAGGAATTAATCCTGCTTAATCCAGGTTTGACTACGGCCAAGGGCTGATACCCCGATATAACCACGTAGAATAAGACGTTTCCCATTGGCACTTAATTTTGCCTTGGTGTTATAAAGATTCCCTGATAATGGATCAAGCAGCTTGCCTTGAGCAAAACTGTTATTGCCGACGTGCTTTAAGCCAGTGAGCACATCCAGGCCGAGAATAGGTTTATTGGTATAAGGTGCAGGACAGGACACACAGTTTTCTTTCGGGGTATATCCAGGACGCGGGGTGATTTTTGTGATCTTGGCAGCATAGACGCCGGAAGCCGTCTCACGAATTTCGAGGAATGCTTTAGGTGAACCAGTTTTGTCGTCAATATTTCTCCATGTCCCTGAAAGGTCAGAGGCCAAAGCCAGATGGCTGAAAGAGGCTAAAAGTAAAGTTGAAAAGAATTGAACCTTTTTCATATATCTGTTCCTAGGTGAGATTAGTGTTCTTACTCTATAGTAAGAACGATTACCCTATAAAACAAATGAATAATTTGATTCACTAGTCACATTTTTTGCAAATAAAGTATAAAAGTTGGCAACCAGATCGCGGTAAAGACCGCATTTACCGCCATGCCAAAAGCAGCATAACGACCTGCAACACTGCCGCGCTGCCAGGCCTGAGCTGTGCCGATGGCATGTGCGGCCAGTCCTAAAGCCAATCCGGAGGCACGTTCATCATTAATATGTCTCAGAATAAATGGAGAAAAAGCTGCACCAATCACGCCAGAAAGAATCACGATCAGAATGACCATGCTGATGGGTGCATCCAGCAAGGTGGCAATATTAATCGCAATTGGAGTGGTCACTGCGCGGGTAGCAAACGCCATAATATCTGCAGAGGACATATGCAGCAGATAAGCCAGTCCCATCGGCAAGGCGACAGCACTGATACTGGCAAAAACCAAAATGCCGATAATGGCTTTGAGCGGCAAGTCATCGTAGCGCATCGCGGCCAGAGGGATCGCCAGGGCGACGGTCACATAGCCGAGTAAATGGTTGAAAAGCGGATTAACTTCATCCATGTAATTTTCATAGGGAATGCCCAGCACAAATAAAATCACCAGTACAAAGAACATGCTGAACACGATGACGGGAATTTGCGGTATGAACCGGTTACAGGGTTTGGCAATCAGATAGGCGCTGAGCGTAACCGCAAAGCCATACAAAATAGATAACATGCGGAACTCCTATAACCAGCGCTTGGCCATTTTGGCGTAAATCCATAAAGGAATCAGGGTGCTGAAAAACATGATGAACAGAAAGGCCGGAATTTTCTGGCCCATATGTACCAGCATCATCAGTGCACCTGCACTGACAGGCAGGAAAGCAAAGGCACTTTCCTTCATTAATTTGTTATTGGTATCCACGAGGCGAGCGGGGAGTTTGCCAAAGTAGCGCCAGGTAAACAGCGCAATTAAAAGGCTCAATAACCCGACCAGATTGCCTAATTCAGGATGATTCAGTTGGGTCATTAACCAAACCGAAGCTTCCCGAAAGACAATAATAAGTAACAGGGTGCCGATCCATGCTGGCCAATCTATTCGTTTTATCCAGTTCATTGCTATAATCATTAATATTAATAAGTTTACTTATCAAGTTTTACTCGATCTTTGACTGGATTTCAAACGCTTCCAGTGGACGTTGAAACTGCTGCGCCTGTTTGCCCAGAATTTCATCCAAGGGTAAATGCGCCTGTTTAATCAATTGTTCCAGTTTTTGTGGCGCAATTCGAATGTGCAGATGCAGTTGGCCTTCATCATCATAATGTTCAGACTGAATCACATTCAGACCATAGAGCTGGTTACGCAGCTTGCCGTAGGCAGGTTTCAGGATTAAATCGAAGGACTGTAGTTGCCCCATCAAGGACTCATGTACCGCTTTACGCAGCAGGTCGATACCTTCGCCACTATGTGCCGAGACATAGACCCGTTCCGGTTCGCCCGGGCGTCGATAAATAATTTTGGCTTCTTCACCGCTACAGTCAATTTTATTGTAGACCTGAAGGATGGGAACATCGGCCCCAATTTCTTTCAGCACTTTGTCAACGGCTTCAATCTGTTCCAGCATCTCTGGGCTACTTGAATCAATCACATGCAGTAACAGTGTGGCTTCAACGGTTTCTTCCAGCGTTGCCTTAAAGGATTCTACCAGTGAATGGGAAAGATTACGGACAAAACCTACCGTATCGGCCAGTACCAGATTGCCGATTCCATCCCATTCCAGACGCCGTAAGGTTGGGTCCAAAGTGGCAAACAGCTGATCGGCTGCATAAACATCGCTGTTGGCGAGTAAGTTAAACAGGGTCGACTTGCCGGCATTGGTATAACCGACTAAAGATACTGTTGGAACAGCTGCTTTTTGACGGGCAACACGGCCTTGCATCCGGGTTTGGCGGACTTTATCAATACGTGCCTTGAGTTGCCCCATACGGATACGTAGCAAGCGCCGATCTGTTTCCAGCAGGGTTTCACCCGGACCACGCAAACCGATCCCGCCTTTCTGGCTATCGAGATTGCCACGACTACGAATCAAGCGCGAAGATAAATGCTGTAATTGTGCCAGTTCAACTTGCAGCTTGCCTTCGTAGGTACGTGCACGCTGGGCAAAAATATCCAGAATCAGTTCGGTACGATCGACCACACGGCATTTGATCACCTGTTCCAGATTTCGGGCTTGGGCTGGGGTTAGAGCATGGTCAAAAATAACCAGATTGGCATCCAGTTCCTCAACACGTTCAGCAATTTCTTCTGCCTTGCCGGAGCCGATAAAAAATTTGGCATCGGGTTTCACCCGCTGAGCATAAATATGTTCCAGAATTTCAGCATCTGCAGACTGTGCCAGCAAACGAAACTCTTCAGCATCAAGGTCTTCCAGCATCTGTACGCTGACACTCACCAGAATGACGTGCTCTTTCCCTCGATGTTGTTGTAAATATTCCACTCAGGCCAATCTCCACTTGAAAACTTTAGTGTAGTTGAAAAAGGGCTGAGCAGATACCGAATTAGCGCGGCTTTGGTTTAAAGTGCGCTGATAAACAGTTGTGCAAGTGTTACCAGTACCACGGCATAGATGAAGGTGCCGCCCAAAATATATTTGAGCACTTGTAAAGGCGGAGGTGTGTCGTTCGCGGGCTGGGTTTGATCTGGCATGGCTACGATCCTTTTCAATCTAATATTTCGATAGTTTTATTTTGAATGATTTTTTAATCCAATTAAAATTGAAGATATAGATGTTATTGGTCGATTTTTATTATCAATGCAAGTTGCGAATGAACAGTATAGAATGAGTTTAATTCGTGGATATTCCCTGTATCTCGCTTAGGATTTAATGACGTTTTTATGAACTCAACTGTACAAAACCAGACTCCAGATATCGAAGGCTTGGCCAAGTTTTTTCTGTATAGCCGGAAAATTACCGCCTCATTGGCCACCATCAGTGAGGGGTTCTATTTGGTTTTTCGTCATGGCTTATATAAAAATCCGAATAACCCGACCAATACTCGCTATGTGCAACATTTTTGCCGCCAGTTATGCAAAGTATTCAATATCGAAGTGCGGGTACATGGCGAGATTCCGCGTGAACCCGCCTTATGGGTCAGTAACCATGTGTCCTGGCTCGATATTGCAGTTCTGGGTTCAGGGGCACGCGTATTTTTTCTGGCGAAAGCAGAAATTGAGAACTGGCCAATTCTAGGCAAATTGGCCAAGGGTGGGGGTACTTTATTTATTAAACGTGGTTCAGGAGATTCAGTCAGGATCCGTGAACAAATTACCGGTTTTCTCAAACAGAATATTCCGGTGCTGTTCTTTCCTGAAGCGACGACTTCTGATGGGCGAGCCATCAAAAAAGTGCATGGCCGGATTTTAGGTGCCGCGATTGAAGCGCAGCGTCCTGTACAAATCTGTCTGATTTGTTATGTGAATCAGCAGGGCGACCTGGATATGGTTGCGCCGTTTGTCAATGACATCAGTTTTGCCGCCCATGTCAAAAAAGTACTGGAAATGCCGCAAGTCATTGCACATTTAGTGGCTTTACCTGCAATTAGCACGGAAGGGCATACAGTTGAAAGCCTCACCCGTGTGGTCCAGGAAAAAATGCAGACAGGTTTGGTTGAACTTCAGTCACGGGTATTAAAAAAGCCTCAATAAGATAATCCGAGTTAGTTTGTAAATTGATCGACTTTAATTTTTTTATACATGGATTATAGAGGATACGTGGAAACGTCACCCGCAACTGTCTGAGGCAGGACGATATTAAAAAATGATTGTTTTTGCGATGAATCTGATTGTTGATCATAGTGGACGAGTTTTGCGGGTGAAAAATGGTTTTGGCTACTTTTGCCGAAACAAAAGTAGCATATAGACTATAATCGTTTAATTTAAAATGAAAAGATGCTGTTGTTCACTGAAAATAATTAAGGAGTTTTTTCTAAACTCGTTAATTGACGCCATTATTCCATAAGAAACTTTTTAGGATTGTTGTTCAAAGAATCAAGCTTACATAAAACCTTCAATCGGCAGCCACGACAACAGTTTAAGTCCAGCTTTCTGATACCATTTCATTTTTGGTTCTTTACTAAAGGTTTGAACCTCACCATTGGCTTTCTTGATTTTCCAGTTAATGTTCTGATTCGCATCGAGCACCAGTTTATACGCATATTTGCTTAAATTTTTGTCCATGGTGTCGTGTACTGCACGTGCTAAAGACGGACTGTTCAGCAACACACCAATTTCAGTATTCAAATAGGCTGAACGCGGATCAAAGTTAAAAGAACCAATAAACACCTGTTTTTGATCCAGTGCCATCAGTTTGGCATGCAGGCTGGAACGGCTCAGTCCTTTCAGGCTGACTTTAGCTTTTTTCGAAATTTCCTCAGTATTGGCATTTAGGTGATTGGCTTCTGGCGCTGCCAAGAACTCATACAGCTGCACCCCATTTTCCAATAGATCCTGACGATATTTGGCATAAAAGGCATGCACCACGGCAACGTCGTTGGCCTTAAAAGAGTTGGTCAGGACGCGAACCTTGATATTCTCATTCGCCAGTTTCTTTAAACGGTCTGCACCAATTTTTTCCGGGACAAAATAGGCAGAGACAATATCGACACTTTGTTCAGGTTTTTCCAGACGCTGTAATAACTGGAAATTGAGATGTTCTTCGGTTTTGGCTTTGGCTTTGATTTTGCTCGGTGGGTCTTTGACTACTTCGGCTTCAACCCAATCCAGCTGAATGTTTTGTTCCAGCCATTGGTCAAAGGCTCTGGAACGATTGGCCAGATCCAGATAATTTTGAGTCGCTGGATCCTGACTATGGGTTTCTAGCTGCTGTTTTAAGCTTGGAAAACGTAAAGCATGATGCCGTGGATTCACAACCTCTTGCACCGGATAGGCATAATCATCATTCCAGTATTCATCGAAGGAATGAATGATTTCATCCGATGCCGCACCGACCAGCATCACATCGACATCAGAGAACTGATAGCTTTCACTGACATTATAATACTGGTTACTCATATTGCGCCCGCCAATCAAGGCAATCTGGTTATCGGCAATAAAGCTTTTATTGTGCATGCGGCGGTTAATGCGCTTTAAATCCAGCACCATGTCCATGGCGCGGTATTTACGAAAGCGATAGGGATTATACAGTTTGACATCGATATTTTGATGCTGGTTTAAGGCCAGATAAATCCCTTCCATTTTCTTGGCATTATTGTCATCCATCAGCAGGCGCACTTTTACGCCACGATCTGCTGCCTGAATAATCGCATGCAGGGCGAGGGAACCGATCCGGTCGTTATCCCAGATGTAATATTGCAGATCCAGACTACGTTCCGCTTTATTAATCAGCTGAATCCGCGCAGCCAGTGCTTCAAGCGGATCATACAGCACGCGATAACCAGTCAACCCGATGTTCTGATCACGTAAAGGTTCAACAATTTGTGCCAGGCTGGTTTGCGATGTATCCGTTTCAAATGCCATCTGGCTTGGCTGTTCGGTTTGCTTGGGTAAGGTGCTACATGCAGGCAGACCCAGTACCAGGCTACAGCTCAGTAAAATGCCGGCTTTATAGCGATGAGTGCGCATAAAACCTGAGGATTGAAGATGAACTTGATCGCGGGGAGCAGTGGCCATATAAGTCGAAGAATGAAAAATTAGAATTGAGTATAATTGCCAGCTATGAAAAGATAAATATAAAGCCAGTAATCTGCTGCTCGACTGAATAAGGCCAATTTATGTGGGATTCGAATTCCGTACTGTTTTATTTTTACTTGGGAATGGCGATTTTAGTCATCTGGGCTGTGGCTCAGGCATGGTCGAGCCAATCACGTACCGAAACCATTCATCCCTTTAAAGCTTTTGGTCATTTGCTGGCGTTTTATCTTGCCTATTTATTAATCCCTTTGGTTTTCTTCAGTATTTATGCTGGATGGACGGGGTATTATTCGCTGCATGAAGCCATTTTTGTATTTTTGCTCAGTGGGGTTTTGACTTATGCACGCTTTATCGAGCCGCATTTAATTCAAGTGAAAACGACACAATATCAGATCAATGCAGATAAACGTTTAAAGCAGCCGGTGAAAATCGCCCTGATTGCAGATTTGCATATCGGTCTGTTTTCGGGTCATGAGCGTCAGTTGCGACAAATTGTACACAAATTAAATCATATTCAACCTGATTTGGTGGTGGTTGCTGGCGACTGGACTTACGAGCCAGAAAATAAACTGGCACAGGAATTGGCAGTTTTAAAAGAGATTCACGCTCCGGTCTATTCAGTCAATGGTAACCATGACGAGCAATATCCCGGACCGCCGATTCGCGAACTGTTGCACTATGCACTGCAAGTCAATCAGGTCATGGATATCGAAGGTCAAATTGTCGAATTTGATGAATTCCGACTTTTGGGCGTGGGTGATCTCTGGGCTGGAAAAGCCGATATGCGCAGTTTGCCAGACTTGCCTCAGGACAAGCCTTGGGTCATTCTTTCGCATAACCCGGATACGGTCGATATGATTCCCAAACTGCCGACGCGCCCTCTGATGCTGTCCGGGCATACTCATGGCGGACAGGTAGAGCTGCCTTGGCTAACTAATTACGTCATGAAAAAGGTTTCAATTTTGGGACATAAAAAGGGCATGTACCGCCATGAACATGCAGATGTGTTCGTTACTGTCGGTACCGGCTTGGTCGGCGTGCCTTTCCGTTTCCGGGTGCCGCCTACCATTGATATTATTGAACTGATTTAAATTCAGTCGACGTGCTGTACCGCGTTAACTGATGATCCAGACCAGAATCAATAACACCACCGCGACGGCCGCCATCATCCAAATTTTCTTTTCGATTTTTCGGGTTGGCACATTTTCACGTAATTGCTGTGCAGTAATTTCAGCTTCTGTG
Source organism: Acinetobacter sp. 40AMC3-4 (assembly GCF_049898185.1). GTDB lineage: Bacteria > Pseudomonadota > Gammaproteobacteria > Pseudomonadales > Moraxellaceae > Acinetobacter. Next base: position 408,778 of record NZ_JAFCXG010000002.1, on the reverse strand, counting down.
GATGTGCTCAAACTAGGATGGGTGGGGATTTCCAGTGGTGGTGTCACCAGGTCGATATCAGCGGCATCATCACTAAAGCGTGGACCGGTACTTTCATGCTTCATGACCACATCATGTTCCCGCACAATTTCATCAATCACTTGCAGTGCCTGAGCTTCATCCAAGGGCGTATTCTCGGTGATATAGCGAACAGCTTCTAATTTTTTATCATCTTCCAGCAAAATAATGATATTGACCAACTGCTCCTGCGATAGGTATTCAATAAGATCCTGCATGGCCTTGCCTCATTTTTTGAATTGAGTTCATTTGATTGTTGAGCAAATTTAACGAGATAAGTAGCCGAGTTTTGTTGTGAAATCATAAAAAAAGCCAGCATCAAGTGCTGGCTTTTGAATCAATCTAAAATCTTAGATCTGATTATTTACATCATCATTCTTGGTTTCACGAATCAGCAAAAACGCGACAAGTGACAGGATAGATGCTGCGGTCAGATAATAACCGACTGCAGATAAACCATAGGCTGTTGCCAGCTTGGTTGCGATTAACGGTGCAAATGATGCGCCGAAAATGCCTGCCAAGTTAAAGGTCAATGCAGAACCCGTGTAACGTACTGAAGTCGGGAAGATTTCAGACAATACAGTACCGATTGGCCCATAAGTTAAGCCCATAATCGCCAGACCAATACACAAGAACAGGAACACCACCAAGGTGCTGCCAGATTCAAGCATATCTGCAAAGAAGATACCGAAGATCGCAGAAATGACACATACCGCAATGGAAGTAGTCTTACGGCCAAATTTCTCTGCCAATACTGCTGAAAGCGGGATGAATGCAGCAAAACACAGGGTTGCAACTAACTGCAATTGCAGGAATTCTTCACGGGAATAACCGAGTTGTTTGGTTCCCCATTGCAATGCAAATACCGTAGTAAGGTAGAACACAACAAATGTACAGATTGCAGCAATCGTACCCAGAACTAGCATACGAGAGTGCTTTTTGAACACTTGAACAAAAGGAACATTTACTTCTTTTTGTTTATCCAGCACTTTCTGGAAAGCAGGCGTTTCATGCAGTTTTAAACGGATCCATAAACCGACAATTACCAACAAGGCACTTGAGATAAACGGAATACGCCAGCCCCAAGCCATAAAGTCAGCTTCAGACATGAAAGCGCCAAGCGTCAGGAAAGAACCTGTTGCCAGAATAAAGCCGATCGGAGCACCCAGTTGCGGGAACATGCCATACCAGGCACGTTTGCCTTCCGGGGCATTTTCAGTTGCAAGAAGTACCGCACCTGACCATTCACCACCCAGACCCAAGCCCTGACCTAAACGGCACAGTGCAAGTAACAGTGGCGCAGCAATTCCGATTTGCGCATAAGTTGGCAATAGACCAATCGCAACGGTTGAAATCCCCATAGTCAGCAAAGCTGCAACCAAGGTGGCTTTTCGTCCGATCCGGTCACCTAAATGACCAAATAATGCTGCACCAATCGGACGGGCAATAAATGCAATGGCAAAAGTCGCAAGAGACTGAATGGTTGCGGTCATCGGATCTGTACTGGTAGGGAAAAACAGATACGGAAAAATAATGACAGCAGCGGTGGCATAAATATAAAAATCGAAGAATTCGATTGTAGTGCCTACCAAGCTTGCTGTTAAAACGCGAAATTTTGAATTTTGTGCTGGCTGAGCAGCAGAATTAGACGACGCCATGGAAAACCTTACACTTACTAAAAATAAAAAAACTTAGTTTTAAAAGCGTAATCTTTTTAAAAAAGGCGTAATTTTTTAAAAAAACAACTGCAATCTTCTCGCTTCAACTCGCTCAGGGTCACTGAAATGAAAAAGGAGATGATTAAATCACGTAAAGATAGATAGACAGAAAATGTGATCCTGCGCCTATCAATACAAATATGTGCCAGATAGCGTGGGTATATCTTACTCTTTTTAAAGCGTAAAACAATGCACCCACGGTATAAGCGAGTCCACCAATGATGAGAAAGGTTAAAGATTGAACACTTAAATATTGCTGCATATCATCAATCACCAGCAGCGCCAGCCAGCCCATGGCCAGATAAGCCGCTAAAGAAAGTTTCTGGAAACGATGAATGAAAACGAACTTGAAAAGTGTACCAAGAAGGGCAATCACCCACAGTGCAATCAATAAATACTGGGCTTTGGCGGTCGGAATGGCAATCGATAGGAAAGGGGTATAAGTTCCGGCGATTAAATAATAAATCGCAGTATGATCGATTTTTTTATAAAAATAACGACGGTCTGCTGCAGTGGCCATGTGGTAAAGCATGGAAGCAGAAAATAACAGAATCATGCTCAGTGCATAAACCCAAAGACCAATCCATTGTCCAGTACTCAGGTAAGACCCTTTAATAATCAAAAGAATACCGGCAATAATGGACAGCCCGGCACCTACACCATGACTAATATAGTTAATCCGTTCCTCATTTTGATCATAATCTGGAACCAGTGGAGCATTCTGCATGAATGTCATTCTTTTTCAAATATACACTTGTATAGTAATTCAATTTTGCTTTTAGGTTAAGAAGATTTAAACTTGATGCGCAATTCATTTCAGGTTTTATCTATGTCAACGTTGGCAACTCTCTCAGATCAGGAACAGCAATTCTTGGATACCTTTCAGCAAGCTGTTGAAAGGAATCAATTCGATCGCCTGATCTTAAGCCAGTATAAAGGTGAACTGCAGGATTTAGAGAAAATGACCTTGCGAGTCATTACATTAAATGAACAGCGCGTATTGAGCTGTCTATATCGTTACAAGACGCAGGATGTCACGAAAAATTATCCTTTAGATGAAGCATTATTCCAGGTTACTTCACTACTGGCGTGTTGCAAACAGGCCAATCTGATGACAGTAGATGAAGAATTACAGCTGAAAAAAAACAAGAAAAAAGCTATGTTAACGCGTAGCAAACATAAAGCCACGATGAATCAGGTGAAGCCTGCTGAACAAGGCCATGACCGGATTAAACAACGTTATGTCGATCAGGACAGCATCTTTCTCCAATATCTCGGTATTACCGATCAAAAAGCGCAAATCATTCCGAGCATGGCGCGTAAATGGAAGCAGATTAATAAGTTTGTAGAAATCTTCTCAGGTGCATTGGCACAGATTAAGCCACAGGCTGAAGGCCTGCGCGTGGTGGATTTTGGTTCGGGTAAGGGCTATCTGACTTGTGCTTTATATGACTATATACAAAAACATGGTCAAACGCCGTATGTTACCGGGGTAGAGCTTAATCCGAAAATGGTTGAATTCTGCCAGAATGTCGCGCAGCAATCTGGTTTTGATCAGCTGGACTTTTTCCAGGGGGATGTGCGTACTTATGCGCCAGAACGTCTGGATGTGATGATTGCCTTACATGCCTGTGATGTAGCAACAGATTTTGCGATTCATAGCGGGATTCGCCTGAATGCACAGATGATCATGTGTGCACCGTGTTGTCATAAGGAATTGCGTCCGCAGTTGCAGGCGCCAAAAGTCCTCAGCCCGATGTTACAGTTTGGTATTCATGCCGGACAGCAGGCAGAAATGTTGACCGATACCATTCGTGCTTTACTGCTCAAAGCTTATGGTTATGAAACCAAAGTTTTTGAATTTGTGGCGCTGGAACATACCAGTAAAAATAAAATGATTCTGGCGACAAAACGTAAAGACTATCAACAACCTGATCAGGCGGTTCTGGCACAAATTCAGGCCTTAAAAGAGATGTATGGTATCCAGAAACATTCACTGGAATTGTTGCTCAATGACCAGTGGGATCAGCAGGGAATTGGTTCTAAATGCTAAACAACCCAGAACTGAAAATAGTGTCCGGCAGCTGGAAAGCTTTGGCAGTGTATGCCAAAGCGATTCGTGAAGCCGTATTTATTCAAGAACAGCATATAGCAGCTGAAGATGAGTGGGATGCTGAGGATGTGGTTGCTGTACATTTCATTGTTTTTCAGCAGGATCAGGCGATTGCTACAGCACGCTTATTGTCAAATAACAGTATCGGTCGGGTTGCAGTCCTAGCAACAACACGCGGTTTAGGTGTTGGTCAGCGCTTGATGCAGGCCGTGATTGACTATGCGCGTGCAGAGCAGCGTGAGTTGGTCAAGCTATCTTCGCAAGTGCATGCCATTGGCTTCTATCAAGCGCTGGGATTTGAAGCTCAAGGTGAGGAATATCTGGATTGTGGTATTCCGCATATTGATATGTATTTAAAACTTTAATTTTCAGCCCTTCAAATACAAAAAAGCGAGGCATTGACCTCGCTTTTTTATGCATAGACTGAATCTGGATCAGTGGCCATGTGCTGCATTTGAGCTGTGCTCGGCATTATCCATATTGGCATGTTCTTCAGCTGACATATTGTGTTCAGCGGCTGTCGTACCTGGATGAGCAGTATTGGCAGCTTCACGTGATTCACGATCTGCTTGCGCTTTGGCAATGGCTTCTGGAGACATCGTCGGTGCATTTTTAAAAGCGTGTTGCTGGGTAGTTTGTTTATTTTGCTGGCTTGGCATGTAATCCGGTTCATTACTTATCGCGAGCCAAAAAATAAGCATGAATAATCCACCTAAAATACAGAAGATGATAAGTGCTTTCCAGCCCCAAGGAGATTTTTCAGGTGAACTGTGATCAGTCATAGGTCTTACCCACGTGGATATCAAACTTATGTAACTTTATAACATAAATTGATCAAAAAGCAGATCGAAATCTGTCATCAGATGAGTCTATCCAGTGCATTAAGCAAATCCAGAAGATAAAAAAGAGGAAACACGTTCCTCTTTTATTTAAGTGCCTAAGTTATTGAATCGGCTGGGCGTGTGCTGCGCGATCTTTGAGGAGTTGTGGGGCTTTGAAGCGTTCGCCATATTTATTTTCAAGTACTTTGGCACGGGTCACGGCTTTGGCTAAACCATACTGATTCAGGAATTGTACTGCACCGCCCGTCCAGGCGGCAAAGCCAATACCAAAAATGGAACCGACATTGGCATCAACGACAGATTCCAAAACACCTTCTTCTAGACAGCGAACCGTATCCAGTGCCTGTACAAACAGGAAGCGGTCAATCATTTCCTGTTCAGAAATATCGTTGTCTTTTTTCCAGTGGCTGAGACCAGACCAGAGCTGCTTTTTGGCATCGGCCGGATAATCATAAAAACCTGCGCCTGCGGCCTTACCTTTACGGTTAAATTCGTGAATCATGCTGTGAATCACGTCATCCGCAGGTGATTTAGTGATGGTCTGACCTTGTGCTCCTAAAGCTTTGTATCTTTCATTGGCCACATGTTCAGACAGGGTCAAGGACACTTCATCCTGAATCGCCAACGGGCCTACCGGCATACCGGCTTTGAGAGCTGCCATTTCAATTCGTGCCGGATGTACGCCTTCTGCTAGCAGACGCAAGCCTTCCTGTACAAAGGTGCCAAACACGCGGCTGGTAAAGAAGCCACGGCTGTCATTCACCACAATCGGTAATTTGCCAATCTGCTGCACGAAATCGAAAGCTTTGGCCAGCGTTTCTGCCGAGGTATTTTTACCTTTGATAATTTCGACTAGCTGCATTTTATCGACCGGACTGAAGAAATGCAGGCCGATAAAGTTCTGATCATTTTTTGAAGCCTGGGCTAATTCTGTGATCGGCAGGGTCGAGGTATTCGAAGCCATCACCCCGTTGCTGATAAGATATTGCTCTGCCTCTTGCGTGACTTGAGCCTTGAGCGCGGGATTTTCAAAGACGGCTTCAATGATCAGGTCACAACTCGCTAGATCTGCACTAGATGCGGTTGTTTGAATCAGGCTTAAAAACTGATCTCGTTTCTCGGCTGATAAACGCCCTTGAGCGACTTTTTTATCCAGCAGTTTCTGGCTATAGGCTTTGCCTTTTTCAGCCGCTTCGATTGAAATGTCTTTTAGCACCACTGGAATGCCTTTGCTGGCAGTGGCATAGGCGATCCCAGCACCCATCATGCCCGCACCTAAAATACCGACTTTAGTGGCTTTCCACCTTTCAAGACCTTGAGGGCGACTGGCACCGGATTTGATTGCATTCAGACCATGCCAGAAGGTGCCAATCATATTTTTAGAAATTTGACCGGTCGCCAGATAAGTAAAGTAACGCGATTCAATGGTCAGGGCTGTATCGACATCGACCTGTGCACCTTCTACCGCAGCCGACATGATCGCTTCAGGTGCAGGGTAGCAGCCTTTGGTTTTATCGCGTAGCATCGCCGGAGCAATTGCCAGCATCTGGGCAACTGCTGGTGTCGAAGGGCTACCACCCGGAATTTTATAGCCTTTTACATCGAATGGCTGCTGAGATTTTGGATTGGCTTTGATCCAGGCAATGGCCTTTTTCAACAGTTCATCGGTACTGTCTGCGACCTCATGAATCAGCCCTAAAGATTTAGCTTTATCGACTCCAAACTGTTTGCCTTCCATTAATAAAGGAAGGGCATTTTGCAGACCGAGCAGGCGGATGCTACGGACGATACCACCGCCACCTGGTAATAAACCCAGTGTGACTTCAGGCAGGCCAAATTTGCTTTTAGGGTCATTCAGGGCAATACGATGATGGGCACACAGGGCAATTTCCCAGCCACCGCCGAGCGCCGTACCATTCAGTGCAGCAACGACAGGAATACCGCGAGTTTCGATATAGCGCATTTGTGCTTTCATCTCTTCAATCATGTTGAAGAATTCAGTCGCATGCTCAGGCGTGGCTTGAATCAGTTCATCCAGATCGCCGCCAGCAAAGAAGGTTTTTTTCGCAGACCGGAAAATGATACCGCTAATGTTTTCATCGGCTTTAAGTTTTTCTACAGTTTCAGCCAAGGCAGCACGAAAATCTGCATTCATGGTATTGGCAGACTGGTTTGGAGAATCAAAAGTTAAAATATCAATATTGTCGGCATTTTTTTCAAACTGAATTGCGCTCATTGTTTTTCTCCTTAAACCAGTTCAATAATGGTTGCGATGCCCATACCGCCACCTACGCAAAGTGTAGCCAGACCCCGCTTTTTGCCTTGGCGTTCTAACTCGTCCAATAACGTCCCTAAAATCATCGCACCAGTCGCACCGAGTGGATGTCCCATGGCAATTGCACCGCCGTTGACATTCACCTTGGCAGGATCAACCTTCATTTCATTGATAAAGCGCATCACCACGGCAGCAAAAGCTTCATTGACTTCAAACAGGTCAATATCATCAATTGTTAAACCGGCTTTCGCCAAGGCCTTACGAGCAGCCGGGGCAGGGCCGGTCAGCATAATGGTCGGATCTGCACCGACCAGTGCCGTCGCCAGTACTTTGGCACGTGGCTTCAGACCTTGTTCTTTTACTGCTTGTTCCGATGCGATCAAAACCACAGCCGCACCATCGACAATGCCTGAAGAATTCCCTGCATGATGCACATGATTGACAGCACCCACTTCAGGATATTTTTGCAGGGCAATTGCATCAAAGCCCATTTGCCCCATAGTGGCGAAACTTGGATTGAGTTTGCCCAGGCCTTCTGCGGTCGTTGTCGGTTTGATAAATTCATCTTTGTCCAGAATCACCACACCAGCTTTGTCTTTTACCGGGATAACAGAGGCGTTGAAATAACCATTGGCTTGAGCGGCAGCTGCTTTCTGTTGTGATTGTTCGGCAAATTGATCTACATCAGAACGCGTATAACCGTCAATCGTGGCAATTAAATCTGCACCGATACCTTGCGGAATAAAATCACAGGCCATATTGGTCTCAGGGTCAAGCGCCCAAGGGCCGCCATCAGAACCCATCGCTACGCGGGACATGGATTCGACGCCGCCTGCAACGACCAGATCTTCCCAGCCAGAACGGACTTTTTGTGCGGCCAGATTGACAGCTTCGAGTCCGGAAGCGCAGAAACGGTTGATTTGCACGCCAGCGACATCATTGTCCCAACCCGCAGCAATGGCAGCGGTCTTGGCAATATCGGCCCCCTGATCACCAATCGGGGTGACACAACCCAGCACAATATCATCGACTTTTGAGGTGTCCAGTCCGTGACGGTCTTTCAGTTCATTGAGTAAACCAGTCAGTAATGAAATGGGTTTTACTTGATGTAAAGATCCATCTTTTTTGCCTTTTCCGCGTGGCGTACGAATGGCGTCAATAATATATGCCTCGCTCATAGCATGTTCCTTTTATTGATTTAATGAAAATTATTCTAATGATTCGAGTGTAATCCTTAATTTTTGAAGTGCAATGACGAGAACGGGTCAGATCAATTGAGCGATTTAGCCAATTGTAATTATAAAAAAGCCTAAGCTAATGCTTAGGCGGAGAGAACTGATTTTAATTTTTAAATGTTATTTCGCAACATCATTTGATTAATGATAGCCATGCAATTGACGATACAGACCCGGGGTTACACCGGTCCATTTCTTGAAGGCGCGGTGGAAAGTACTAGTTTCACTGAAACCGACTTGTTGTGCAACATCTTCAAGGGTCAGATCCGGATTAAGTAACAGGTGAATTGCTGCATCACGGCGCAAGGCATCTTTTACGCCTTGATAGCTTTTGCCTTCGGCTGCCAGACGGCGGCGCAAGGTTTGCGGTGATAGATAAAGCATCGACGCGACATCGTTTAATGTCGGCATTTCTTCGCCAATCTGGCTCTTCAGCACATCACGAATACGTGAAGTCAGCGAGTTGGTGTTTTTGAATTTCACCAGCAATTGTGCCGGCGCAGCTTTCAAAAACTCTTCTAAGGTTTCTTCATTCTGGCGAATTGGCAGGTCCAGATAATCCGCAGCAAAAGTGATCTCGGTGCGTGGCATATCGAACTGCATTACCGGCGCAAAGAACAGGGCATCATATTCATCGGCATGGTCTGGACGAGGGTAGCTAAAATGCACGCGTTCCAGTGGCAGGCGACGCTCAATGAGCCAAGACGCCAAGCCATGCCAGATCATCAGCATGCTTTCAGTAATGAAATGATCCGGATCCATCGCATTTGGAATCAGCGGAACCAGACGTGCTTCGTGTTTGTCGCGTTCCAGGGTCACCGACCAGTCATCACCAAAGAGTTTGTAGAACTGGGAAGACAGTTCCAGTGCATCACCCAGAGTTTTGGCATGAATGATCAGCTGGCACATGATCGCAAAAGTACCCAACCGGCGTTGCTGTTTGTCAAAGCCGACATGCTCGTCCTGGGTCACCATCCACAGCATTTTAATAAAGCGGGTATATTGTTCAGGCGAAATACGCGCTTTGGGCTGATGCAGCAGTTCTGCTTCAATCCCGACGTGAGACAATAAAGTATCGACATCCATGCCCAGACGCTTAACGCCAGATAAGGCTGCATTGACGAAGTGGATACTGATCGTATCACGACTCATGTTTAATCCTTCAGTCTCTTTAATGTTCACTAATAATTGACCTAAATGACGAAAAATAATAAAGCAATGGCAATTTACAAGAATACCTTTGCCATTTTCTTACATATTAGATTGCCGAAACTATCAAGGTAAATGGCTGAACATGACATTGTTTTTATGCATTTATGTGCCTAAGATGCTGAAAAAAGCAATATAAGTAGAGCAAATACTCCAATGTCATATGCATTAAAAGGATTGAAAATCCTAGATTTTTCTACACTTTTACCCGGCCCGTTTGCCACATTATATCTTGCTGATTTAGGTGCAGAAGTTGTGCATATTGAATCACCAACCCGACCGGACCTGTTGCGATTAATGCCACCCTTTGCCAATGGACAGGCCACTTCACAAAGTTATTTGAACCGAAACAAGCAATCGGTTGCACTGGATTTGAAAGATCCTGCGAATATTGAACTGGTTAAATCCAAGATTGCAGATTATGACATTGTGATTGAGCAATTCCGTCCCGGTGTAATGCAACGTCTTGGGCTAGACTATCAAACCTTAAGCGAAATTAATCCGAAACTGATTTACTGTTCCATTACCGGTTACGGCCAAACTGGCACATATAAAGATAAGGCAGGGCACGACATTAATTATCTGGCTTTGTCCGGAATTGCCGGACACAGTGGGCGGATTGAAAATGGTCCACCAGCCTTGGGAATTCAGGTCGCCGATGTTGCAGGTGGTTCCATGCATGCCGTGATTGCGATTCTGGCCGCGGTGATTGAACGCCAACAAAGTGGCAAAGGCCAGTACATTGACATTTCCATGACCGATTGTGTGGTAACGATGAGCAATCTGGCAGCTTCTGCCAGTCTGGCTGGCAATCAGCATCAATCTCCAGAATCCGGCTATCTGAATGGTGGAACTTTCTATGATTATTATGAAACCCAGGATGGGCGTTATTTGTCGATTGGTAGCCTGGAACCACCATTTATGCAGGGGCTGGCACAGGCTTTAGAACTGCCGATTCTCCTGGACAAAGGCGCTTCTTATGCCGCTGAAGATCATGCTGTGGTGAAGCAGGCGATTCAGAATAAAATCAAGACCAAGTCTTTATCTGAATGGCAAACGCTGTTTGCCGCGTTGGATGTCTGTGTTGAACCGGTGCTCAAACTTGAAGAAGCGTTACATTCCGATCTGGCCCAGCAGCGGGGATGGATAGTACAGGTGCCACTCAAATCCAGCAGTCAGCAGACCGAAGCACAATTGGCTTGTCCGATTAAATTTTCACGTTCTACGATACGCTATGAGTTTGTAGGACAGCAATTGGGAGAAAGTCAAAATTGGTAATATTCTTAACGTGTTAATTAGATTATTAATGAAATGAGAGGAAATTTTTCCTATATGAAAATAAGTAATAATAATTGAAGATTTTCATCATTATTACTTTAAATTTAATCCAGTGCTGTAAATACCGAGATCCGTGAAACTTTGTCAGGCTTATCAATAAAACCGCTATGAAATATGTATAAAAAGCATTTTATTGATAGGTTCAATCTCGCTATCCTTGCCGGCGATATAATAGAAACTACTAGCTGTACGCCATGTATTTATATACTGATTTTGATCAGCAACTGATTAATGAACGTGTTGCACAGTTCCGTGACCAAACGGAACGTTATTTAGCCGGTAAACTCACTGAAGATGAGTATCGTCCGCTTCGTCTGCAAAATGGTTTGTACGTACAGCGTTATGCGCCAATGTTACGTATTGCCGTGCCATATGGTTTGATGAACTCAAAACAACTTCGTAAAGTGGCTGATTTGGCAAAAGAATATGACCGTGGCTACGCGCATATTTCGACCCGTCAAAACATCCAGTTTAACTGGCCTGCGCTGGAAAATGTGCCGGATATGCTGGCTGAACTGGCCACTGTGCAAATGCATGCGATTCAGACCTCAGGTAACTGTATCCGTAATACCACGACGGATCAGTATGCAGGTGTGGTTGCAGGTGAAATTGCCGATCCACGTCCGACTTGTGAATTGATCCGTCAATGGTCAACCTTCCATCCGGAATTTGCTTTCTTGCCACGTAAATTCAAGATTGCAGTCTCTGCGCTTGAAGAAACTGACCGTGCAGCCACTGCATTCCACGATATCGGTGTGTATATTGTGCGTAATGAAGCAGGCGAAATGGGCTATAAAATCAAAGTCGGTGGTGGTCTCGGCCGTACGCCAGTGATTGGTAGCTTTATCCGTGAGTTCTTGCCGCGTGAAGACCTGATTGCTTATCTGGAAGCAGTCCTTCGTGTGTATAACTTGCATGGCCGTCGCGACAACAAATATAAAGCACGTATCAAGATTCTGGTAAAAGCTTTAACACCAGCAGTATTTGCCGAGAAAGTTGAAGCTGAATTTGCGCATACGATTAAAACACTGAAAATCGATGCAGACACCTTGGCGAAAATGGATGAGAACTTCACGCCATTTGACTACCAAGATTATGCAGATGAAGATTTCACTGAACTATTTGCACAATATCCAAAATTCAAACAGTGGTTCAACATCAATACCAATGCACATAAAGTGAAAGGTTATCGTATCGTGACGATTTCACTGAAACGTGCCGGGATTGCACCGGGTGATGTCAGCACAGAAGAAATGAACCTGATTGCAGATCTTGCCGATCAGTACACTTTCGGTGAGCTGCGTACCACGCATGAACAAAACATTTCCCTGGTCGATGTACCACAAAAAGACTTGTTCGCTGTATGGCAAACCCTTGATCAAAACAACCTGGCACGTGCGCATATCGGTTTCTTGACCGACATCATTTGCTGCCCGGGCGGTGACTTCTGTTCTTTGGCTAATGCGAAATCCATTCCGATTTCTGAAGCAATTTCACGCCGTTTTGATGACCTGGATACGATTTACAATTTAGGCAAACTGGATCTGAATATTTCAGGTTGTATGAATGCTTGTGGCCATCACCATGTGGGTAATATTGGTATTCTAGGTGTAGACAAGAAAGGCGCTGAGTTCTACCAGATCACTTTAGGCGGTAATGCCGATCATGATGCGTCAATTGGTGACATTCTTGGGCCATCATTTGCAGCCGAAGTCGTGCCGGATATCGTAGAAGAAATTTTGAATACTTATCTTGACCTGCGTCAGGATGGTGAAGAGTTTATCGATACTTATCGCCGTGTCGGCATTCAACCATTCAAGGAGCGTGCATATGCTTAATACCGCACTTCAAGTGCTCTCTAAAGATGGCACGATTGCAGATAATACCTATCAATTGATGGGTGAAGATGGTGTTTTACCACAGGGTGATGTGGTTCTGACTGTGGATCAGTTAGACCAGATTGCCAATGTGACAGGTAAAAAAGCATTGTACTTAACCGTAGATGCTTCGCCTGAAACCAATGAGTTTCCATTGGACCAGCTAGATGCAATCTTTATTGAGTTTGCCGGTTTTAATGATGGTCGTGGTTATTCATTTGCAGCACTTCTTCGCCGTCAGGGTTTCCAAGGCGAATTGCGTGCTACTGGGGATGTATTCAAAGATGTTTTGAACTACATGAAGCGTTCAGGTTTCGACACTTTCGTGATTAAAGAAGGTAAAGATATTCAGGAAGCGGCTGCCGGTTTGAATGATTTCAAAAATCCGTACCAGGCATCAACTGCGGTTGCACAAGCGCATTATCAAACAGGTGCTTGATAATCATTAAGTAACTGAAAAAGCTGGACTTGGGTTCAGCTTTTTTTATAATTAAAATAATATGATGATAAGAATTTAAATATGAATTGGACTGAATGGTTAAAAATTTTAAAAACAGATAAATTGATCGCATTGGTAATTGTGTTGGGAAGTCTCTCAATGCTTTACTTATCAGAAATAATAAAGGTCATTGATCTTCCGAATACTTGGAGGAATATATTTTTTTGTACAAGCATTTTTTGTGGATTATTTTTAATTTTAAGCTTAGTTGTTTCTTTGGGTAGGTATTTAAAAAAGATCTACATTAATAGAGACCGAGATATTACATACCTTGAATATGAATGTCTTGAATTTTTCTCAAAATTACCTAATCAAGGTCATGGTATAGATGATATTTCTGGTATAGATGAAACTGAAAAAAGATACTTATTGAGTACCTTAGTTGATAAAGGCTTAATAAGTTCGTATATAGACTACTATTCTTTGACTGATAAAGGTAGAAAGAAAATTTTAGAAGAACGAAAAAAGAAAAAGTTAAGTAAATAAATTAGTCGATTCGGTTTCGATACTTTCGTGATTAAAGAAGGTGAAGATATAACTGAAGCTGTTGCCGGTTTGAATGATTTCAAAAATCCGTATCAGGCATCGACTGCGGTTGCACAGGCACATTATCAAACAGGTGCTTAATTTAAATTAAGTTGCTGTCAAAAAGCCGGATTGATTCCGGCTTTTTTATATCTTGATAAAAACCTTTAATTTTCTTCAAGTTGACAGTTAATCATCCAGTGAATTCCAAACTGATCGCTAAAGGCAGCATAAAGTGCGCCCCAAAAGGTCTTTTCTAGCGGCATCTCAATTTGACCATTCACCGATAAAGTATCAAAGAGTCGTTGTGCTTCAGCTTGTTCGCTGGCGTCTAAGTTAATGGAAATATAGTGGTTATTACCTGGAATGAACACCGTATTGGTTTGTGCACAGAATTGATCATTCGTGTCCGATGCCATCAGTTCTGTAAACTCATTGATGGGAAGTGAGATATGCAGGATTTTATTTTTATCCGCTTCTGACAGCGTGATCCCTTCTTCAGTTGGCATTTCACCATAACGACTCAGACTTGAAAATTCGCCTCCAAAAACTGATTTATAAAAGTTAAAGGCTGCTTCAGCCTGACCTTGGAAATTGAGGTAATGATTCAGTTGCATGGGAGAACTCCCTTTTTATTTTGCTTGCTTTAATCTACGCCACTTTGCGGTATTTTGCGCGAGCAAGCTTTATCAAAATGTAAGCGAAAAAAATCCTCCAGATCAGGAGGATTTTTAACTCCCTCTCCCTATGGGCGAGGGATGGGGTGAGAGAATAGGTTAAAGTAATTCAATCGCCACAGCTGTCGCTTCACCACCACCAATACACAGGGCTGCAATCCCTTTTTTTCCACCGGTACGTTTTAGTGCATGAATCAAAGTCAGGATAATACGTGAACCGGTTGAACCCACAGGATGACCGAGTGCACATGCACCACCGTTAATGTTGACTTTTTCAGGATCCAGCTTGAACTCATCCATTGGGCACATGGTCACCATGGCAAAGGCTTCATTGATTTCCCAAAGGTCGACATCAGAAGCGGCCCATCCAGTTTTATCTAGCACTTTCTGGATTGCACCGACTGGAGCAATGGTAAATTCAGCTGGATGTTGCGAATTCGATGCATAGGCAACAATTTTAGCCAAAGGATTCAACCCTTTTGCTGCTGCATTATCAGCCGAGGTAATTACTAGAGCTGATGCGCCATCTGAAATCGAGCTGGCATTAGCCGCCGTAATCGTACCGTCTTTAGCGAAAGCAGGACGCAAAGTTGGAATTTTATCGATGTTGGCATTGAACGGCTGTTCGTCTTTATCAACGACTACATCACCTTTACGGGTTTTAACTGTTACAGGCACGATTTCATCAGCAAAGTAGCCTTCATTGACCGCAGTTTGCGCACGCTTTAATGAGCGAATCGCAAAATCATCCATCTGCTCGCGGGTATAACCTTTGGTATTTGCCATATCTTGGGCAAATGAACCCATCAAGCGACCTGTTTCAGCATCTTCCAAGCCATCCAGAAACATATGGTCCTTGATTTCACCGTGACCCATACGGAAACCGCCACGTGCTTTTGGCAATACATAAGGAGCATTGGTCATGGATTCCATGCCACCTGCAACCACGATATTTGCAGAACCGGCTTTAATCATATCTGCAGCTTGCATGACGGCTTTCATGCCTGAACCACATAATTTATTAATGGTTACAGCGCCAGTAGAATCTGGAAGACCAGCTTGACGCATGGCTTGACGTGCAGGGCCCTGCTTTAAACCTGCCGGAAGGACACAACCCATAATGACTTCTTCAATATCTTCTGGTTGCAGACCCGCACGGGCAATTGCTTCTTTAATGGTGACCGCACCGAGTTCTGGCGCAGTTACACTGGCAAGACTCCCCTGAAAGCCACCCATGGCTGTACGTGCACCATTGACAATTAGGATGTCAGTCATTGTTCTCTCTCCGTATGAGTTTTAATCAATTTTTTCAAACTTAAGCAGTATATTGAAAAAAACTCAGGATTGAAGCGTTAATCGCAGCGAAGCATAAACTGGATAGTTCTGTTAGCAAGACGAGAGACTTTCAATCCGGATATGCCCCATTTTGCTGAGTACAATACGCTGTTGATTAGAAAGATGGGTAGAACAATAATAAAAACTACCATTTGAACCAATCGGCAGGGCAGTGTGCGCTTGATAAGTGACACTCGGTAAACTTAAAGCTCCTCGCCAACTCAGGTTACCGTATTTGAGGTTAAGTACATCAATTTGTAAAATTTGTTCGCCTGTATCCACTTGCCTGTTTTTATTTTTATCGATGAAAACCAGCATGTTCTTGTTCCATTGATTGGCTTGGCAACTCAGAGAATCCTGACTAGGGCAGATCACAATATTTTGGTGAAACACTGCAGCCTGGCTGCGTGCATAACGATTAATTTGAGATAATTTGATCGGAATATTTTTGGCTTCCTGTTTGGATCGATAGTCATGGAAGTACGGTAGGGCGATACTGACGAGAATTGCAATCATTGCAATACAGATAATTAACTCAACAATAGTGAATGCTCTTGTTATTTTTTTATACATAGAGTTACCTGATTTATATATTATTTTTATGAGGAATATGTTATTAATTATGCGTTTTTTATGCTTTGTGGAGCCGAGTAATCAGTCCTTACTTAAGTTTCAAGAAAGTGATTAAAAAATAATTGGCAATCACCATAGGGTATTCAGAATAAAAAATTGAGTAAAAAGTTACCGAATTACAACGGAAATTGTAAGTAATTTTGTCAATAATTTACTTGATTAAATTAATCAAGCACTTGGAAAAATAATAAAGTGTTTGTATGATGCCATGTGAATAGCTTAAGAATAAAACTGGGGTAATAAAAAGCCTATCTCAGGATGGCCTATTGCGGGCTTGAGCTTGAACAACAATTTTTATCTCTGGAGGATAAATCCATGAAAATGAGTCGTATTGCTTTAGCTATGCTTGTAGCTGCACCTTTTGCTGCTGCAAATGCAGGCGTAACTATTACTCCGTTGATGTTAGGTTATACATTCCAAGACACCCAGCACAACAATAACGGTAATGATGGCGAACTTACTAGTAGTCCTGAATTACAAGACGATTTATTCGTAGGTGCTGCTATTGGTGTTGAATTAACTCCTTGGTTAGGTTTTGAAGCTGAATATAGCCAAGTAAAGGGCGATGTTGACGGTGCTGCTGAAGGTGCAGAATACAAAGGCCAAAATATTGCAGGTAACTTCTACGCAACTTCTGACGTATTTACTGGTAACTATGACAGCAAAGTGAAGCCATACATGCTTCTAGGTGCGGGTCACTACAAATACGAATTTGAAGGTGTGCCACGCGGTACTCGCGGTAATGAAGAAGAAGGTACTCTAGGTAATGCTGGTGTGGGTGCATTCTGGCACATCAACGATGCCTTAGCGCTACGTACTGAAGCTCGTGGTACTTACCACTTTGACGAAAAATTCTGGAACTACACAGCATTAGCTGGTCTTAATGTTGTTCTAGGTGGTCGTCTGAAACCAGCTGCTCCAGTAGTTGAAGTTGCTCCAGTTGAGCCTGTAACTCCAGTTGCTCCAGCGCCACAAGAGTTGACTGAAGACCTGAACATGGAACTTCGTGTGTTCTTTGATACAAACAAATCAAACATCAAAGATCAATACAAACCAGAAATCGCTAAAGTTGCTGAGAAGCTAGTTGAATATCCAAACGCTACTGCTCGTATCGAAGGTCACACTGACAACACTGGTCCACGTGCACTAAACGAACGTTTATCTCTAGCACGTGCTAACTCTGTTAAATCTTCGCTTGTAAATGAATACAATGTTGATGCATCTCGCTTGTCTACTCAAGGTTTCGCTTGGGATCAACCGATTGCTGACAACAACACTAAAGAAGGTCGTGCTATGAACCGTCGTGTATTCGCGACAATCACTGGTAGCCGTACTGTTTTAGCTGAACAACCAGTTGCTCAATAATTCATTATTGAACACTCATTAAAAAGGCAGCTCTTCGGAGCTGCTTTTTTTATGTCTGTATTTTGACTACACTTAGCCTGTTAAGATGTCGTTGAGTAAAAATATGAGTGTCGAAATTCCTGAAGATTTGCAAAATCTGGAAGCCAATAGCGGAATTTTTGCAATATGGATGATTTTTCATCATTATGGCATTGATTTGAATATTCCTGATTTAACTCAGCTCTGTCAACATGACCCTGAAATGGGAAGCTCAAGCATCGCACTTGCAGTTGCTTTAAAGACATTGGGTTTGGATGTCAATTTTTGTACTGAACATGATGCAGATAAACAGCCAATTGAAGTCGATTTCTATCAACAAGCACATCGCTTAAATATTCCTGTTATAGAACAGCCATTGTCTTATGCAGAAATTCAGGAAAATGTAGAAGCAGGCCGTTTTGTGATTGTGTTCTATGACACCTTAGAGGGAGTAGGGAATCATTCCCTGATATATGAAATTGATGAAAATGAAATTAGCTTCTTTGATAGTTTTGAGTCTATGCCTAAAGAGGTATTTGAGCAGCAACGTCGGATAGACGGAATTTGCCAGCAAGTGATTGTGATTGATGATCGCAATTTCGTGATGCGTCATAGTTAATTCAAGAAATAAAAAATCAGCCCGTAAGCTGATTTTTTTAATGAATAATTTTTTATTCCTGATCAAGTTTCATCGGCTGCACATCCATCTCTTGATAAGAGACCAGTTTGGTTTTTTTCTTCCATTTGTAGCCGAACCAAATCGCTAGGAATAGCGGAATACTGATATAGGTCGATAACACACCCATCCATTGACCGGCCAAAACATCCTGATAGTTTTGTCCGAGAACAACAATCGCACAGAGGATAAACGCAAACCAAGGGGCGAAAGGAAAGAATTTAGCGCGATAAGCCAGATCTTCCAGTTTATATCCTTGTGCCAGATACCCTTTACGGAAACGGTAATGGGAAATGGCAATCCCGAGCCAGACGATAAAGCCACACATCCCCGACATATTCAGCAGCCAGTTAAAGACTTCCTGTTCACCAAAGAAAGTGGTCAGGAAGCACAGAGCTGCGATCGCCGTAGTGGCATAGAGTGCATTCATCGGCACACCACGCGGGTCCAGACGCGCAAACATTTTAGGTGCACTGCCTTTACGTGCCATATCAAACAGCATACGTGTAGACGAATACATGCCCGAGTTACCTGCAGACAAAATAGCGGTCAAGATCACCGCATTCATGATACTGGCGGCAAAGGCAAAGCCGGCTTTTTCATATAATAAGGTAAATGGCGAAAGCGCAATATTATCTGTCGCAGCGGCCTGTAATAAACGTGGGTCATTATAGGCAATCAGAGTGCCGATAATGAAAATACACACAATATAAAACAACAGGATACGCCAGAAAATTTGTTTGATGGCCACCGGAATGGTTTTCTTTGGATTTTTCGATTCACCTGCCGCCACACCGACCATTTCGGTACCTTGAAAGGAGAATCCGGCAATCATCGCCACACCAATTAATGCCTGGAAACCACCGACAAAGGGTGCATCACCAATACTCCAGTTGGCAAATGCTTCCGCACCCGGGGTCAGCATGAGCTTCACGATCATCCAGATCCCGATAATGATAAAGGCAATGATCGCGAGAACTTTCACCAGAGAAAAGAAAAATTCGGATTCGCCAAAGCCTTTTACTGTCAGGGCATTAATCCCGAAAATAATGGCAAGGAAGATGGCGCTCCAGTACACGCCCGGAATATCTGGAAACCAGAATTTCATAATAAACTGAACTGCAACCAACTCAAAAGCCACAGTAATGGCCCAGTTGTACCAGTAGTTCCAACCCAGAGCGAAACCAAAACCACCTTCGACATATTTGGTGCCGTAAGTGAAGAATGCACCTGAGGTCGGGTTATGTGTGGCAAGCTCGCCTAGACTGGTCATCAAGAAATAAATCATGATCCCAATCAGTACATATGCAAGTAGTGCACCGCCTGGTCCAGCGTTGGCAATGGTCGCCCCTGAGGCCAGGAATAGACCTGTACCAATTGATCCGCCAATGGCGATCATATTCAGATGACGAGCACCCAGCTTACGCTGCAGCTGCATCGTGTTTTGCGTTTCGCTCATCATGATTCCTTAACATTTTTTTGAGTGCTGGCGAAGAGCACTTTAAAGCCTTGTTGATCCGCTTTCACTGTGCAGCGACCAAAGTTTTGTTCAATCAGGGTCGGGTAGTTCAAGAAACGGTTGGCCACGATCCAAAGCTCGCCGCCCGATTTTAAATGACGACGTGAGGTTTTACACAAGGTTTCGCTTGCCGTGTAATCAGTTTCGATTCCCATATGAAAAGGCGGATTACTGACAATAGCATGTAGGAACAAGGGTGCATCCTCAATGCCAGTGACCGCTTTGATTTCAATCTGTTCAGGGGTGAGCTGATTTTCTTCAAATGTCATTTGTGTAGAAGCCAGTGCAAAGGCATCAACATCCATGGCAAAAATCCGGTTTTTCGGATTCAATTTTGCCAGATACGCACTAATCACACCTGCACCACAACCAAAGTCGGCAATTTTACCTGAAGTGACTTGTGACAAATAAGGTAATAGCGTGGCAGTTCCTACATCCAAACGGTTTTGACTAAAGACACCTGGAAGGGCGCAGATATTCAGATCGCCATTTGGTGTCGAAACGGTATAACGCTGCGCCCAGTCTGCAAGTGCTTTTTTCTCGACCGTATGCTCTAGAACCAATTGCCAAAGCTGGCAATGACGTGCGCTGTCAAGTTTGAGAGTTTTACCAAAAGGCTGCAACTGTTTGGCTGCGCGTTCTATCCCGCCTTTCTTTTCACCGACCAGAAAAATACTGCTGCCCGGTTTAAGCTGCGCTGCCACATTATGCAATAAATAATTCAACAGTTCTTTAGACTTGGGTACAAAAATAACTGCCTGATCAAACTCAGCTTCAGGCATCTCTGCACCAAAATGCACATCTGCTTGTTGTGACTGGAAATATTGAAAATCGTTAAAATTCCATGTCCAGACAGCGGGATTGATAGAGGCATCGAATTCAGCGAGCAGATCATCTGTTGGTGCATTAATCAGTAGGATGCGACCCGACAAAAAATCATATTGTCTTAATAAAACTTCGCTTTTAGGATCCATAGGTATCTCTCCAATATAAAGAACACTGCCTAAGTCTGACCTAGACAGTGTTCTTTGGACATGAAATTACTTCTTTGTTTCAGGAAGTACTACATTCAGAATAAGGGCAGCGATACCACCAGTAGCAACGCCTGAGCTAAAGATATTACGGAATAACTCAGGAAGATGTTCAAGAATTTGTGGAACTTGTGCAACACCTAAACCCAGTGCCAGTGAAATCGCAATGATCAGCAGGGCACGACGGTCCAGATGGACACCAGACAGAATGTTAATGCCAGAGGCTGCGACTGCACCAAACATCACCATCACTGCACCACCCAGTACCGCTTGCGGAACGGCCTGAATAATACCAGCAACTGCAGGCAGTAAACCAAGAATAACCAGCAAAGCAGCAATCCAGATGCCGACATAACGACTTGCTACGCCCGTCAACTGAATCACACCATTGTTCTGTGCAAATACGGAACTCGGGAAGGTGTTAAAAATACCGGCAAGGAATGAATTCGCGCCATTTACCAGTACACCGCCTTTAATGCGCTGCATCCATTTTGGACCATCAACTGGCTGGTTGGAAAGCTTTGAAGTCGCTGTGATATCACCAATCGCTTCTAAAGACGTCACCAGATAAATGAATGCCATCGGAATAAACAGGCTCCAGGAGAAGCTTAAACCGAAATGCATTGGTGTTGGAATCTGTATCAATGGTGCATCTTTTAGACCAGAGAAATCCAGATGGCCCATAAAGCCTGCCAGAACATAACCACAGATCAGGGCGATCAAAATGGCAGAACTTTTTACCCAGGTAATCCGGATGCGGTTCAGGATAATGATCAACGCCAAGACGGTACAAGACATGATCAGGTTGTCGGCATTGGCAAAAGTTTTATCGCTCATGGCCTGATAACCACCGCCCATGCTGATTAAACCTTCTTTAATTAAGGTTAAACCAATCAGCAGCACGACAATACCGGTGACCAAAGGGGTTATCAGTTTTTTGATCCAAGGCAGAATTTGTGACACGCCCATTTCAATAAATGCACCTGCAATCACCACACCAAAAATAGAAGCCATGACTGCTTCTACAGGTGTGCCTGCAGCCACCATGGCTGAACCAATACCAATAATTGGACCGATGAAGTTAAAGCTGGTTCCTTGGACAATCAGCAGACCGGCACCAAAAGGTCCGACTTTTTTAGACTGTAAAAAAGTCGCGATGCCCGAGATCACCAAGGACATGGATAAAATCATGTTGGTGTCTTCTTTGGAAACACCAAGCGCCAGACAAATTAGCAGGCCAGGGGTCACAATCGGGACAATAATTGCCAGTAAGTGCTGGAATGCAGCTAGAAAAGCAATCAGTGGTTTTGGTCGATCTTCCAGACCATATACCAAGTCGAGTTGATCTTTAGAAGGAGGAGATTGATTAAAATCAGACATGTGTCAATGCAAATTAAGGCTGGGTGGCGCTATTCTAATCGAGTTACACGTCTTTACAAAATCAAAAAAGCCCCAACTGGGCAAAAAAAGTTGAGGAGTGTGGTTACAGTGACTATAAAAGTTTTGTATTTTTCTGTATAATTTGCCCTCAAATTACATACGCATTGAATTTACATGTCAGATATTAAAACTCTCCGTAACATCGCCATTATTGCGCACGTCGATCATGGTAAAACCACTCTTGTAGACAAACTTTTGCAACAATCAGGTGCTCTCGGTGATCGCGCGGGTGAGATCGAGCGTGTCATGGATTCTGGCGCTATTGAAAGCGAACGTGGTATTACCATTCTTGCAAAAAACACTGCAATCAAATGGTTAGATGAACGTACCAATACTGAATACCGCATTAACATCGTGGATACCCCGGGACACGCCGACTTCGGTGGTGAAGTTGAACGTGTAATGTCGATGGTTGACTGCGTACTTCTTCTTGTAGACTCACAAGAAGGCCCGATGCCACAAACTCGTTTCGTAACGCAAAAAGCGTTCGCACGTGGTTTGAAACCAATCGTGATTATTAACAAAGTCGACAAGCCAAGCGCGCGTCCAGACTGGGTAATTGACCAAGTATTTGATTTGTTCGATAACTTAGGTGCTTCTGACGAACAGTTAGACTTCCCAGTTGTTTATGCTTCAGGTCTTCGTGGTGTTGCTGGTCCTTCTCCGGAAGAACTTGCTGAAGACATGACTCCGTTGTTCCAAACGATCGTAGACATCGTTGAACCACCAGCGGTTGACGTTGATGGCCCATTCCAAATGCAAGTATCTTCACTTGACTATAACAGCTTCGTAGGCGTTATCGGTATTGGTCGTATCCAGCGCGGTTCAGTGAAATTAAACACACAAGTAACTGTAATCGATAAAGATGGCAAAACACGTAACGGCCGTATCTTAAAAATCATGGGTTATCATGGTCTAGATCGCGTTGACGTTGAAGAAGCTTCTGCAGGCGATATCGTTTGTGTAACGGGTATCGATGCACTCAACATTTCTGACACCATCTGTGATCCGAAAAATGTTGAAGCTTTACCTCCATTGTCTGTAGATGAACCTACAGTATCGATGACATTCCAGGTAAACAACTCACCGTTTGCTGGTAAAGAAGGTAAGTTCGTAACTTCACGTAATATCCGTGAACGTCTAGACCGCGAATTGATTCACAACGTAGCATTACGCGTTGAAGATACTGACAGTCCAGACCGTTTCAAAGTATCTGGTCGTGGTGAACTTCACCTTTCAGTTCTGATTGAAAACATGCGTCGTGAAGGCTTCGAAATGGGCGTATCTCGTCCACAAGTAATCATCAAAGAAATTGATGGTGAAAAACAAGAGCCATACGAAAACGTTACTTTTGACGTTGAAGAACAGCACCAAGGCGCTGTAATGGAACAAATGGGTCACCGTAAAGGCGAAATGACCAATATGGAAGTTGACGGTAAAGGCCGTATCCGTATTGAAGCAACTGTTCCTTCACGTGGTCTGATTGGTTTCCGTTCTGAATTCCTGACCATGACTTCTGGTACAGGGATCATGACGTCTAGCTTCTCGCACTACGGTCCAATGAAGCAAGGTACTGTTGCAAAACGTCAAAACGGTGTACTGATTTCTATGGTTCAAGGTACTTGTCTGGGCTATGCACTGTTCACACTTCAAGATCGTGGTCGTCTATTCGCGAAACCACAGTTAGAAGTTTATGAAGGTATGATCATCGGTATTAACTCTCGTTCAGACGACATGACAGTTAACCCGACTAAAGCAAAACAGTTAACCAACGTACGTGCTTCTGGTACTGACGATGCGTTAACGCTGGTTCCTGCGATTGAATATACGCTTGAGCAAGCGCTTGAGTTTATTGAAGATGATGAACTAGTAGAAGTAACACCTAAGTCAATCCGTATCCGTAAGCGTTTCTTGACTGAAAACGAACGTAAACGTAACCGTTCAGGTAAATAATCGCTAGATTATTTCGGGTTTTCAAAAACCGTAATCTTTTCGAAGATTACGGTTTTTTTATATTTAAGCGATGCTCACATTGCAATTTACTAAAATGCATTAAACTAAGTCAAAATTAAAAGTATTTACTCAGGTATAATTTGACCCAAAACTTGAAAATAAAATATGGGAGCAGTTATGAGTATTATTCAAGAATTTAAAGAGTTTGCGATCAAAGGCAATATGATGGATCTGGCGATTGGTGTCATCATCGGTGGCGCTTTTAGCAAGATTATCGATTCATTGGTGAAAGACATCATTATGCCTTTAATTACCGTGATCACCGGTGGTGGCGTCGATTTTACCCAAAAATTCTTTATCTTAGGAAGAAACCCAGACAATTTACAATCTCTGGATGCCTTAACTAAGGCCGGTGTAAATGTACTGACTTACGGTAACTTTTTAACGATTTTAATTAATTTCTTAATCTTGGCTTGGGTCGTATTTTTATTGGTTAAATTCATGAACCGTTTACGTAAACAAGAAGGCCCAGTCGAGGAAACTCCGACCACCCCAGCCGATATTGAATTGCTGCGTGAAATTCGTGATGAATTGAAAAAGCGTCCACCTCAAGTCTAATTTTTCTAATCCCCCTAAATCCCCTTTATAAAAGGGGAACTTCTCCCTTTAACAAAGGGAGGTAGGGAGGGATTTATAAATATTAAAAATCCATCCGAAACTTGATTTCGACCAAATGAAAACCAAACTGGCTTTTGATCGGGCCATGTAATACACGTTCTGCTGCAGTGAAAACCAGTTTATCAATGACCGGAACCAGTTGACCTTTCTTTACTTCACCTAGCTCACCGCCACGTTTGGCAGAATTACAGGTTGAATACTGTTTGGCGATTTTATTGAAGTCGGCGCCACTTAAAATCTTCTTTTTAAGCTGTTCAGCAGTTTCTCTATCTTTGACCAGAATATGACGCACAATGGCTGTTTTCATGACTTTTTCCCTCGTACAGTTGCCACTTTTTTGACAGGGAGTTGGATCTTTTTCAAAGGTTGGCACTCAGGACAAAAAACTGAAGCGCGTTGTCCCAATTTAATATTTTCAAGTGTGGTCTCGCAGTTCACACACATTTCACCGGCACGACCATAAGCCAGCAAGGTTTGCTGGAAATAGCCATTTTCTCCCATGGCATTGGTGTAGTCTCTTAAGGTTGAACCACCCAGATCAATCGCCTGTTTCAAGATGCGCTTGATTTCCAATACTAGCTTTTCGATCTGAATCAAGCTTAAAGTCGAGGCCGGTTGTGCCGGATGAATCCCCAGATTAAACAGACTTTCGGTCGCATAAATATTGCCTACGCCCACCACCACATGGTTATCCATAATTGCAACTTTGGTGCCAACATTTTTATTCTTCAATTTTTCAAATAAATACTTGGCATTAAAGTTCTCGCTTAAGGGCTCTGGCCCCAGCGTATCGATCAATTTGCTTTGTGATTGTGCATCCAGCCAAAGAATGCAGCCAAAACGACGAGGGTCATGATAACGCAGTTCGATATCATCAAACTGAATGATCAGATGGTCATGTTTGCGTAATTCTTCATTGCCATCGCATAGATGGAAACTCCCCGACATGCCCAAATGCCAGAGCATAGTGTCGTGTTCAAACTCCGCCAGAATATATTTAGAACGGCGAGTGAGCTTCAGTAATTTTTGCCCCACCAGCTTTTCTATATTCTCCGGAATAGGCCAGCGCAAACTTGACTGACGCACTTCAACACGTTTTACGCATTGTTCCAATAAAGGCAATAAACTGGTTTTGGTGGTTTCAACTTCTGGTAATTCAGGCATAACACATCAATGGCGAGGGAGATGCAGCTAATATTGGGTGAATTGGCCGGGATTGCAAGCGTTAATCGGGGTGAAATCGCTGGAAAATGACTGGGTATTTCGTATTTATTTAAGCTGTAATTGTTTAAAGAATAAACTAGGTTTCTATGTTTTTATAACAAATTTTCTTAGGAGAAAATCACATAGAAAATATCAGTAAATTATAAGTTAATGAAAAATATATAAATAATTTGAAATTGTTAAAATAAAAATTATATTTTTATGTTTAAGGCATAACTAAAAGTTTAATGAGTAATAAAAAAAATGCTGGGAATTTGTATGAAAAGTTATGTAAATTCATGCACCTAATAGCAATTTAAAAACCTTGCTTGTTTTTCTCTCCGAATGTTTAGGTTTTACATGAAATATTTAGGTCTAGCTCTATTGCCTTTAATGGCTGCCATGATAACCGCTCAGGCGGAATCTGCATTTGATCCACAAGGTCAGTATTTACTGGGGGACTGGAATGGTCAACGTACAGAACTGGCCCAACAGGGAATTAAATTTGAAGCCAATCTGTTAACCGATACCGCCTATCTTGCTGATGGTGGTCGTAATGAGGGCGCAGGTCCATTAACTTCTGCCCAATTATGGCTGGGTACTCAACTGGATATGGAAAAGCTGGCGGGATGGAATGGTGTCACTGTACGTGCCGTGATGACTGCACGTCAGGGTCAAAGTACCTCTGTTCGTGACTTGCAGGATTCTAATGCACCGCAACTGGCCAATGTACAAGGTACTTTCGGACGTGGTAATCAGGATAGCCGTCTGAGCGAGCTGTCTATTGAAAAGAATTATAAAGATCAAGGGCTCAGTATTAAGGCGGGTCGTCTTGGTCTGGGCATGGATTTTAATGTCATGGCTTGTGATTTTGCCAGTACGGCATTTTGTGCTGCACAGATGGGTAAATGGCAGGGCAATATCTGGATGAATACGCCTGTAGCACAATGGGGTGCGCGCGTGAAGCAGCAACTCAATCCTGAACTTGCCGTACAAGTCGGTGTGTATGAGTTTAATCAGGATAATGGTAATGGCGCTAAAGAAGGTCAGGGCTGGAGTCTGGATACCGACCATGCAGATGGCGTGACGATTCCTGCAGAAGTCATCTGGACGCCGAAATCATGGGTGAATGGCCTGCCGGGCAGCTACCGGATCGGCGGGATGTACAATACTGCCGATGATGTTGCCAACCAAAAAGATATTGCCAATCCTACTGATGCCAAAAACCGTACTTTTGCAGGCTGGTTAGCTGTAGAACAACAGTTAACGTCTACAGGTCAGGGCCGTCAGGGTTTGCATTCATTTGCTAACTTTACCTGGCATGACCGCGATACTAACAAAGTGGATAATTCACAACAAATTGGTGTGAAATATATCGGTCTTGCGGACAGCCAGCCGAATGATATTTTAGGTCTGGCGGTCAATCGTGTACATATTAATGACCGGATCAAGAATCTGAATTTTGATGCGAGTGCAGAATACAATATTGAACTGAACTATAGCTATAATGCAACAAAGTGGCTGATGCTGCGTCCAAACCTGCAATATGTCATTAATCCAGGTTCAAGCAACAATGTGGATGATGCACTGGTACTCGGTTTGACTACACGAATCATCTTCTAAAGTTTGATCGTTCACGTTATAACTAAACAGGCTCTTAAGAGCCTGTTTTTATTTTTAGAGTGAAACTGGGCAATAAAAAGAGGAAATACAGCGTGGCATTACTATTTCAACCTATTCAATTTGGATCACTGCAACTTCAAAATAAAATCGTAATTGCGCCGATGTGTCAGTACTCTGCAACAGAGCAGGGGGAAATTACCTATTGGCACGAGCAGCAATGGGCCAACTATGCCTTATCGGGTGCAGGTTTATGTATTGTCGAAGCGACTGCGGTACAGCCAGAAGGCCGGATCAGTTATGCCGATCTGGGCTTGTGGAATAACGAACAGGCAAAGCAGATCAAGACCTTACTGGAAAAAGTCAAATCCATTTCCCCGATGCCTTTTGCGATTCAACTCGCACATGCAGGGCGTAAAGCTTCAACAGATAAACCATGGGCAGGTAAAGGTCAGTTTAAGCCGGATGAAGCACATGGCTGGCAAACTGTTTCTGCCAGTGATATTCCTTTTCAGGCCGATGAACATCCACCCAAAGCCTTAAGCCAGTCGGAAATTGAGCAGGTCATTGCTGACTTTGCAGAAAGTGCCAAACGTGCAGTTGAGGCCGGTTTTGACCTGATTGAGCTGCATGCAGCGCATGGTTATTTACTGCATCAGTTCATGTCACCACTTTCAAATAAACGTGATGATCAGTATGGCGGTTCACTGGAAAACCGGATTCGCCTGACTCTGGAAGTATTACAAGCCATGAAAGCGGCGGTTCCAGAAGGCTATCCGATTGGAGTGCGTATTTCGGCCAGCGACTGGATGGATCAGCCAGATAGTTGGACCATTGATTCTTCAATTGAATTGTCCAAAGCACTAGAAGCTGCGGGTGCTGCTTATATTCATATTTCCAGTGCCGGCTTACATGCTAAACAGAACATCGATGTGAAGCCGAATTATCAGGTACCTTTTGCAGATGCGATCAAGAAAGTCGTGAATATTCCCGTGATTGCCGTGGGATTGATTACTGAAGCTAAGCAGGCAGAAGATATTTTACAAAAGGGCCAAGCCGACGCTATCGCACTGGCTCGTGCCATTCTTTATGATCCACATTGGCCTTGGCATGCAGCGGCAGCACTTGATGAAAAAATCAAGATTTCACCGCAATATCTGCGCTGCGCACCGCATGGTTTGAATCACCTGTTTGAGCCTTTTTAACACTGCTTTAGTCTCAGAAATTCTTATAATGGAATATCACTGACAAGAGGATACTGCATTATGATTTTTGCGGTCATTGTGCCCATATTTTTATTGTTGGCAGTGGGTTATCTGACTGTAAAGAGTCAAGTGTTAAGCAAAGAGCAGGTGGGGACGGTCGGTGCTTTTGTGATTAAAGTAGCCTTGCCCTTGCTCTTCTTTCAGTCCCTTGCCTCCAAGGACCTGCATGAAATCTGGTATTTTGAATACTTTGCAGTATATAGCAGCGTGACCTTAGTGCTCTATGGTAGCGGCTTCTGGATCATGCGCCGTCATTTTAAAAATACGCATTCGCAAAGTGCAGTGCTGTCGCTGGGCGCTGCAATGTCGAATACCGGCCTGATTGGTACGGCTGTGCTCAGCTTATTGATTGGGCAACAGGCGATGACCTATACCTCTCTGGTGGTGATCATCGAAAGCATGTTGCTGATTCCGCTGGTGCTGGTCATGGCTGCGCTGGGCACACAACATCAGGCAAATCTCGGCGCCATTCTGAAAAGTGTACTGCTGACTTTGCTAAAGAATCCCTTATTTATGGGGGTCATGCTCGGCATGGCCTGTGCGGTTTTCCAGATTAAAATTCCAGTCTATCTCGATCAGGTCTTCGCCTTGATTGGTCAGACGGCCTCACCATTGGCCTTGTTTGCCATTGGCGGCGGGATCGTAGGAATGAGTCTGAAATATGTCAATCTGCAAAGTTTCTATCTGGTATTTTCCAGCAATATCATGATGCCGTTATTGATGTATCTGGGACTGAGCCAGTTAACTGATTTAAGTCAGGAAATGGTCCATGCCGGTACGCTCATTGCTGCTTTGCCGATGCCGACGATTTTTGGCATGTTGGGACAGGCATATGGTCTGAATGATCGAACCTTAACGCCACTGTTGATGAGTACCATTGTTGGTTTTATCGTGACCAGTGGCTTAATTGCCTTGTGGTGGGGATAATCTTTTAGAAGATGAATGCTCTGCTATTAAAAAGCCCCAAATTGCATGGGGCTTTTTATATTTTAATTTTGTGGAATTAACTTAACTTTTCTTCGCAGGTACTTTTTTCTGCTCAGCCAGCATTTTATCTACTGCTGCCAAAGATTCCTTAGCCTGCGGAACATTTTGCTGCGCCAATGCAGCAAAGATTTTCTTCGCTTCTGGCAGGTTTTGCGGAACAATACTGCCATTGGCAAACATATTACCTACTGCCATCAGCGCTGGAATATAACCTTTTTTTGCCAGTTCCTGAATGCTGCTTAGGCCTTGCTGAATCGGTTTTTCATCTTTGTTTTTGAAACCGCTGCTGATGTCATATAAGGCTTTGGCATGAATGGCCTGCATATTGCCTTTGCTGATCAGCGGTTGCAGCTTTTGTAGTCCGACTTTATTTGACGCTGCCGTATTTTCAGAAAATAGCAGTATGGCCAGATCAATGCTGGCATCATCAAATTTGGCTGCTGAAGCGCGTTCCAGATGCTGTTTGGCTTTGGCCAAATCCTGTTTGAGGCCGAGTGTGCCGGCTGCATAGTTTTTACCCAGTACATAATTGGCCACCGGATAGCCTTTGCTGGCTGCCTGCTCGTAAAGCTGAATGGCTTTTTTCTCGTCCTTGGTTGTACCTTGGCCGGTTTGGGTCAAATAGCCTAAGTTATATAAAGCTTGGGCATTTCCCTGACTGGCCAATTGATTCAAAGCGTCATAGGCACCTTTAAAATTATTGGCTTTGACCATGGCCTCAACTTTTTGGAATTGGGGATCGACTTGATCTTTTACGGTATTTGCCAGAGCGAATTGCGCAGAAAGGGCAAGAACTGTAGCGAGTACTAATTTTTTCATGGTTCCTATAACCTTATTATTGCTGGCACCTTATTCCTTGGTGCGATTTTAATCATTTTCACTTACATCATAAAAGGATTTTGTGCTTTGTAAATATACAATTTGTCACTAAATACAAATCATCGAAGCACAATATACCGATTAAATCGATGCATGATTTGCACAGGTTTCTGATCAATCCTGCAGATATCAAAAGGATTACTTTGCTTCAGCCGACTTCTCTGATTAAATCTCGGTTTGAATCAGACTCCCAGGATTTAACCATGTTTGTCAAAACCATTAAACGTCACTATGACAGAGTCAATGCTGATGAATCGATTGCCGATGAAGACAAGATTGATGCGCTGCTGATGAAACTTGGTGCAGAGTTTTTGATGAGTCAGGAAGACCAAGTATATGTCTTTCAAAAAGGTGAACTCACGGCAAAGTTTGATGCCAAACATGCGCGGGCCTATCATTTTAAAGATTATGTGGTAAAAGACATGAACAAGCTGTTTCATGGCTTCTAAAATAAAAAAGCCAAGAATTTTATCTTGGCTTTTTTATGAGTTATGCAGTGATTATTGCGGACGCGCTACATCACCGCTCAAAGCTTCCGGAAGTTCCAGTACTTCTAGGCCCAATTCGGTCAATGCTTCAGGTTTTGCAACGACTAGCGCTTTATAACCGTCGTCAATCGCGATGCTATTGACAATTTCAACATCATTATTCAGTTTGGTCGCAACATCAGGCACGGTACCTGTGCCTTGAACCAGATGTAACCAGTGTTTTGGCTTGGCTTTAAACCACAGGCGTGCAATGACTTCCTGACCCAAGTAGCAACCCTTGTCATATTGAATGCCTTCGCGTTGATGCAAACGTAATTCTTGTGGTTGAAACAGGGTCGCGGTGGCAGCCTGAATCCAGGCCTGACCTGATTCAATGGCTTGCTGCTCCCAAAGGGTGGCATCGGTTTCAGTCGTAACGAAGTCAGTATGAATGCCATTAATGACTGGATAAACCGGACCGACCAGTTCCAGTTTCATTTTTGAAAAGGCGCCAAATTTTTTAATATGATTGGCCAGTTCCGTAGCCTGATCTGCAATGCTCACGATTTCAAAGCTTTCCGGACTGATTTTTTTAAGCCATAAGCCAAATTGGATGCGTCCTTTCAGACTACAGATTGCAGTATAGCGTGTCTGGTTTTCCGCCAAAGTTTCAGTATTCAAAGTCACCTGACCTTGAAGGAATTTTTGTGCATCTACACCATTCAGACTAAACAATGTAAAAGCAGGAGACGCTACCATAATAAGCCCCGGTTTGAATACTATAAATCAATGCAGTTATTGTGCAGCAAGCATCAAATAGAGGCAAACAAAAAAGCCAACAATCGAAATCATTGGCTTTTAGCGAGCAGATCTTTAGTGGTGATGGCTAGCCGGTAATGGCGAATCACAAGGGAATTTGCCTCCACAGACCCGTACGGTTTCCATCATGCCCTGATCTTCATGGTCGAGGATATGGCAGTGCTGTACGAAGTCACCTTCAAATTTCTTGTAATGGCTGCGCACAATATAGGTATAGTTTTGTTTTACAAAAAGCGTGTCCTTAAACTGTCCTTTCATGCCACGGTATTGCACATCATCCAGAACTGGATTCACCGGATCTTCTGGGGCTACTGCCTCACTGACATCCTTACCTTGAGGATTCAAAATTTTAACAATCTGGAACGGGTTAACATGAATATGGAACGGATGACCACCAAAACCAGCGCTGGTCAGTTCCCATTCATCAGTCTGTCCAACTTGTAACTGACGGACATATTCGCCATCCACTGAACCATCTCCATCAAAGAAATCTCCAAAACTCAGTGTATCTCCATCTTTTTTATGTCGGAAGCCAAATTTGAATACGCCAGTTCTAGGGTCGGGGCCGAGCGAAAAAGCACTATATTGTTTTGGTCGGGCAGCAACTACTTTATCAATTTCGGGTGTCATCAATGATGGATGATCACTAAACGCAGAAAGATTAAGCTGAGATAACTGGGTCTGGATGTCTTTGCTTAAACCAATTTTTGTGCCCGATCTTTCAGGAACTGGGCAGCAGTCTGAGCCTTGGTCTTGGCTGCTTTTACATTGACCCATCCCAGCAGTTGGGCATTGAGGCGATGATTTGGAGCAATTTGAGGACCTACATTCGGTAATGGCGCGTTAATTTCATCATCGATATTCAATTTGGTGTCAAAAATGCAGTATCTATTGGTGGTCGGAAAGGCAACCATTGCATCATGACGATAACCAGGATGGAACACGGACAGGGTTCTGGTCTGTATATGATTCATGGTTAAGCTATCTTGCGCGATGGTATGCACATTCAGGCTATTCAGCTTCTCAAATTCAGCTTTCTTGTCTGCCTCCTGATAGGCTGAACAGGCTTTAATGGTTTGCTCTGCGCTAAACTTACTGGAGTCAGGAATTTCCTTTATGATTAAACCAATGGTATCGCGTACACCGCCATGAATCATGCGCCAGCGGTTAAATACATTCTGTTCAACCTTCATCTCTCCCACAATTTTACCGTTGATAGACGTGTAGTAATTCTGGTTGGTCCAGAAGCCACTAATAGACAGGTCATTATAATTTTCCAGCATGCCTATACCTACACCTTCACAGTTATTGGGAACAGCGAATGTGATATTAGGATCGGGATTACTACAGCGATATTGGATTTGCTGGAACAACAGGATGTTTTCGTTCGGGTAACTGTTTTTTTCTTTCCATAGAATATCCATATCTCCAGTTGAGGTGACTTTGCCATTTTTGACTTTTGGTGTTCTTGAGCCTTCAACAATCAATGGACCTGCCATGCCATTCGACACCTGAAGAGCAGTTGAACCGTGCAGATGGGCATGATACCAGTAAGTCCCTGCGGGATGATTCGGTTCCATTTTGAACTGATAATCAAATTTTTCCTGAGGTTTGAATTTCAAAAAGACATTATCGCTATTGCCTTGAGGACTGACCCAGAAGCCATGGGTATGCAGGTTGGTGGTATTAAAGCAGTGTGGTTCATTTACATTCTCAACATGAGTTGGGCAGGTTGTTTCTGACTCGGGTGGCAGCTGGTTATTCAGGTTAAGCGCCATGGTTTCACCCTGTTTGACCCGAATCTGTGGTCCGACCATCTGATCCTCGACATATTCACCGGTTTTTTTCTTATCAAATAAACTGGGTTTGGTTAAATAGCCTCTCAGCAGTACCTGATCCCATAATCCGTTTCTGGGGTTATAGAGTTTGCTGGTTTTATAGGCCACGATCAGCTCATATTTGCCCTTGGCACTTTTTGGTAATAGGGGTGGATTGCTAATCAAGCTGTCTGATGTGGTCGGAACGGGATGTAAGGGTTTGGGTGGAGGTGTTGGGTGTGAGGGATGAGAAGGTTGGGAGGGGTTAGATGGATTTGACGGCGGCGATGGATTTTTTGTTCCATCCCAACCGCGAGCTAAGAGCGTCAAAATGGCGGCTATAGCTCCGAATATTGCGATTTTCAACATTTCAGTTCTGCCTGTTATGGTTATTGTTTTAATGTGAGGATTGCGAAGAATGTGACATTCGTCACACTGAGATTCTGATAGTTTTGGAAAATCTGCTATCCCAAATTAGGGGATTGAAATTTTGCTAAATGCGGCGGCAGGACAGGCCTATGAAAACCAGTGAGACTATATTTTTTTATCTTTAAAAAAATGCACATAAAATTAATTATTTATTAATGATATTAGTGGTTTATAGTAATATTCAAATAAAAAGATAGAGAAATATTTTGCAACATAAGACTAAAGAATAAGGCGAATTATTCAGATTTTTTTTAGCAAAAGACCGCTTTAAAGCAAAAATTCTAAAGTCTATGTAACAAATTTTTGCGAAAATACCGATTTTTATAATTAAGTAATTGAAAAATATAAAATTTGGGAAATGCTATTTGTGCAGCGTACAATGCTGCTATTACAAAAGTAACTCATCAATATCTATTGATGAATAAAAATAGAGATAAACGAGGGCAGGCAAGCTT
The DNA here is from genome assembly GCF_049898185.1 of Acinetobacter sp. 40AMC3-4. Classification (GTDB taxonomy): domain Bacteria; phylum Pseudomonadota; class Gammaproteobacteria; order Pseudomonadales; family Moraxellaceae; genus Acinetobacter. Next base: position 373,824 of record NZ_JAFCXG010000002.1, on the reverse strand, counting down.
ATGAACAACAACTACCGTAAACCGCTGCAATCCACCCAGCTGGAATATTATGACGTGCGACAGGCCGTAGAAAATATTCAGCCAGGCGCATATGCCAAACTTCCTTATACTTCCAAAGTCCTGGCAGAGCAGTTGGTGCGTCGTTGTGATCCTGCCATTCTGGAACAGTCTTTACGCCAGCTGATTGAGCGTAAACAGGAACATGATTTTCCCTGGTATCCGGCACGTGTGGTGTGTCATGATATCTTGGGGCAAACGGCACTGGTTGACCTTGCCGGTTTACGTGATGCGATTGCCGATCAGGGCGGTGACCCGTCTAAAGTCAATCCGGTCGTTCCAACCCAGCTGATTGTCGATCATTCACTGGCGGTTGAGTTTGGTGGTTTTGATCCGGATGCTTTTGAGAAAAACCGTGCCATTGAAGACCGTCGTAATGAAGATCGTTTCCATTTTATTGAATGGACCAAAACTGCCTTTGAGAATGTTGATGTAATTCCTGCGGGCAACGGCATCATGCACCAGATCAACTTGGAGAAAATGTCTCCGGTGATTCAGAACCGTGATGGTCTGGCATTCCCGGACACCTGTGTCGGTACAGATTCGCACACGCCTCATACAGATGCATTGGGCGTGATCTCGATTGGTGTTGGCGGCTTGGAAGCGGAAAATGTGATGTTGGGCCGTGCATCGTGGATGCGTCTGCCGGATATTATTGGTGTGGAATTGGTGGGTCAGCGCAAGCCAGGCATTACCGCAACGGACATCGTCTTGGCATTAACCGAATTCCTGCGTAAAGAACGTGTGGTTGGCGCATATTTAGAATTCTTTGGTGAAGGTGCTGACAGCATGTCGGTGGGTGATCGTGCCACGATTTCCAACATGACCCCGGAATATGGCGCAACGGCTGCGATGTTCTATATCGACCAGAACACCATTGATTATCTGACTTTGACCGGCCGTGAACCTGAGCAAGTCAAACTGGTCGAAACTTATGCTAAAGAGATCGGGCTTTGGGCATCAGACATGACCCAAGCGGAATATCCACGTGTGCTGCGTTTCGATTTATCGACTGTGACACGTAATATCGCTGGCCCATCAAATCCGCATGCACGTGTATCTACGGCTGACCTGAAAGAAAAAGGCATTGCCGGTAATTTAGAAGCAGCTCGTGCGCAAGAAGCGGAAGGCTTGATGCCAGATGGCGCGGTGATTATCGCGGCGATTACGTCTTGTACCAATACCTCCAACCCACGTAATACCGTTGCAGCAGGTTTATTGGCACGTAAGGCCAATGAATTGGGCTTGGTGCGTAAACCTTGGGTGAAATCTTCTTTTGCACCGGGTTCTAAAGCGGCGGCACTTTACCTTGAAGAAGCTGGCGTACTTAAAGATTTAGAAAAACTGGGCTTTGGTATCGTGGCCTATGCATGCACGACCTGTAACGGTATGTCGGGTGCACTCGATCCAAAGATTCAGCAGGAAATTATCGACCGTGACCTGTATGCAACAGCGGTGCTTTCGGGCAACCGTAACTTCGATGGGCGTATTCATCCTTATGCGAAACAGGCATTCTTGGCTTCACCGCCTTTAGTGGTAGCGTATGCGATTGCCGGTACGATTCGTTTTGATATCGAAAAAGATGCTTTAGGAAACGATAAAGACGGCAATCCGATTTATCTAAAAGATATCTGGCCATCGGATGAAGAAATTGATGCGCTGGTGAAAGTTGCTGTAAAACCAGAACAATTCAAAAAAATCTATATTCCGATGTTCGATTTGGGTGTGAATGAAAAAGCAACAAGTCCGTTGTATGACTGGCGTCCGCAAAGTACGTATATTCGCCGTCCGCCGTATTGGGAAGGGGCTTTGGCTGCACCGCGTACCTTGTCAAATATGCGTCCGCTGGCGATCTTGGGCGATAACATCACCACTGATCATTTATCACCATCGAATGCGATTGTGCTCGACAGTGCTTCAGGTGAATACCTGAAAAAAATGGGTGTGCCTGAGGAAGACTTTAACTCCTATGCAACGCATCGCGGTGATCACCTCACGACGCAACGTGCGACTTTTGCCAACCCGAAACTGTTTAATGAGATGGTGGTGCGTTCTGATGGTACCATCAAGCAGGGTTCGAAAGCACGTGTGGAGCCTGAAGGCGAAGTAATGCGGATGTGGGAAGCCATTGAAATCTACATGAACCGTAAACAGCCGTTGATTATTATTGCCGGTAAGGATTATGGTCAGGGTTCTAGCCGTGACTGGGCAGCAAAAGGTGTGCGTCTGGCAGGTGTAGAAGCGATTGTGGCAGAAGGTTTTGAGCGTATTCACCGTACTAATTTAGTCGGTATGGGTGTTTTACCGCTTGAGTTTAAGCCGGGTACAGATCGTAAGACTTTAGGTCTTGATGGTACTGAGCTGTATAGCGTGATTGGTAATATCGCGCCACGTTCGACGTTGACTTTAGTAATTGAGCGTTCGACCGATGATGGTAAGAACCAGATTGTTGAAGTGCCTGTGACTTGCCGTTTGGATACTGAAGAAGAAGTGCATGTGTATGAAGCGGGTGGGGTATTGCAGCGCTTTGCACAAGACTTCTTGGAAGGGAATGTGGCTTAATCTTTTTTTTAATCACCCCTAGCCCCTCTTTGAAAAAGAGGGGAACTCCCTACTTTTTTAAGGAGGGTTGGAGTGGATTAAAGTTGTTGATATTGTTTAAAAAAGACCCTACTGTGAAGTGGGGTTTTTATTTAGAGCATTAATGTCTTTATCAAGAAAATACAAACAGGTACTTTTCTTTTTATACTTAAGCAATTGAGCTTCCTCAATGATTAAAGACGTCTATAACTTTAAGGGAATATAAAATTTCATATGGCTATGGTGATAATTTTGTATTAACGCACTGCGCTATACTTGGCCTTATGCATCACTTATCTCAATGTTATTAAACTACTTAACTTGAAAAAAATAATAAATTATCACTTAATTAATGGGTTACTAAATAATAATTAGAAATACTACTTTGCCCAAACGACACTATCATTTACAAAAATGGACAATAGACATTCATCACCAGAGGGTTATACTAGTCAGACCATTTCTAAAACCATGGAGAACAAAGATGGTTACTGCTGGCGAAAAACCCGGAACAGGCTTCTATTTTTGTGTTCAATGCGGACACCGCACCTACTTAGAAATTGGTACTGATCGTTTACCACCGTGTACCAAATGCCAAGGCAATCAATTTAACAATAAGAATGCCTAAGCAAAACAACTCAAACAGTTACCCTCTGTTTTGAATGAAAGCCCTATTACTCGATAGGGCTTTTTGCTATTTAAACATCCCTATTTATAGTTTAAGATTGATTGAAAAATAATCAATAAAACCCCATCTAAAACCCTAGATTCAAAGTATTTAGGGCAGCTCAATTGCAACATTATCTTGATCTTAATCACGACTCAGGTGTTGCCAATTACGAGATTGGTAACGAGTTTATTCGCGTTCAATTCAAGAAAACCTCGAAAGTTTACACTTATAGCTATAGCAGTGCCGGTTATCAGCATGTCGAAAACATGAAACAGCTCGCTCAATATGGCGATGGACTAAATGCCTATATCAATCATCATACCCGACAGCTCTTTGTACGATAAAACTGGTCTGCTTCTTGCTTCAGTGAAAGTCCTAGAAGGCAAATATTTTCTAAAGAGTAAATACCTGCCTAGAAATAGTGCAAGTGCATATATTAAAAAGAGGGTTATCAACTATGGATATTCAACAGCACGCACCAGAGTCAGGAAAATTAGATAAAAAAGCCCATTTCTATTCCGCATGGCCGCTCATCTTGATTCTTTTCGGGGGCGCGATTGGCTCGTTTTACGCTGTGATCGCCTATCTACTTAACCTGAAAATTTATAGTTCTGAGCTGACCAGACTCAACAAGGTCTTGGCCAATCTTCTGTGCGGGATGTCCGCGATCAGTGCCTGGTGGTTTAGTGCGCAATGGATTCAGGGAACATTCTTTCAATAAAACAGTAATTATGTCCTGAATATAAATTGCAATAAACTCTAATTTTATCGAATAAAAAAGCGTAAAAAATCAGAAATGGAATTTATTTCTCTATATTGATATAAATGATGAAATAAATTTTCAGATTTAGTCGAAATTAAAAAAACATAGGAAATTAATCCCGTCCATCTTTGCCTAATATAGCTTTCAAGGGTGTGATGGGATCGGAAAGAGTAGCATGCTGTGAGCGGCGCAAAACGCGAGTGCAGTACGAACCCAAAAGGTCTCGATTCGGCTTAGGACGCTATAGACCAAAAGTTTATAGGCTATAAGATCAGGTCTTACAAAGAATGATAGTTGAAGTAAACCATTGCGAGTTTTCCCAACACCCTAAAAAATTCTCCAGTAATACACGCAGAATAAAAAATTAAAATAAATATAAATCATAAATTTAAGAAAAATATTTATCCAAGCAAGATACAAATCAATCCTTCATTTCTCAACATGATCTGTTATTTTAAAAACATCAGCCGCCCCTTAGGGGAATCCTCATGAATCTCGATGTCTGGTGCCGTTTTTTACTGTTTTGCACACTCATCAATTATGTCATTCTCATGATCTGGTTCATGGTCTTTGTCTTTGCCCGAAACTGGATGAAACAGGTACATGGAAAATGGTTTCAGCTCTCAGAGACCAGTTTTTATGTGATTCATTATTCAGGTATGGCGCTCTATAAAATCGGGATTTTACTGTTTAACCTGACGCCGTTAATGGCAATTTATCTGATGAATCAAGGCTAAGTGCTAGGTTGATTAAATCTTAGAGTGATAAAAATAAGATTGAATTAGTATCATTTTATCGCTACTTGATAGCGTGACAGGATCAATAAGAACGAAAAAAGATTTCAAAGGAGTTGAAGGATGAATCAATTCAAACCGGCCCTTATTTTAGGTGCCTTGATCGGCTTAGGGATGATTATTGCCGGATGGATTCTGGGTAATAGCGCGCTGAAAATTAAACAATATGAACGTATAGTTTCGGTCAAAGGCTTGTCGGAACGTGAAGTCAAAGCCGATGTGGCGGTATGGCCAATCCGCTTTAATGCCGGCAGTCAGGATCTGGCTGAATTGTACGATACCATGCAAACCAATACCCAGGAAATTCAGACCTTCTTAAAAAATGAAGGATTTAGCGTGGAAGAAATTACCAGTGCTTCACCGAGTATTACTGATAAATATGCCCAGCAATATGGCGGGGATGCCAATGTCGCACTGCGTTATACCGCCAGCCAGACCATTACGGTCTATACCCATAAAATAGATGCAGTGCGTTCGGCACAAAGTCGTCTGGTGGCTTTGGGTAGAAAAGGCATTGCCTTTGCCGGAGATGATTCCGGACAAAGAACGGAATACTTATTTACCAAGCTGAATGACATCAAGCCTGCGATGATTGAACAGGCCACCGAAAATGCCCGAAGTGTAGCGGAAAAATTTGCTGCAGATTCAAAAAGCAGTCTGGGCAAAATCAAGTCCGCCAATCAGGGGCTGTTTAGTATTGAAGATCGCGACAGCAATACGCCGTATTTGAAAAAAGTACGCGTGGTCTCGACGGTCGATTATTATCTGGCAGATTAAGCTGAGCTGGTCAAGCACGGTAATTGACAGCCTAGAAGCCGCTTGTTATTTTGCGCGCATTATTCCAGATGCTGTACCCTTAAAATGCCCATCAACCATGACTTTGTCTATTGTCCACCGCAAGAACCACTGCATATCGTTTATGAAGATGATGATCTGGTGGTAATTGAAAAGCCGGCCGGATTATTGTCGGTTCCGGGGCGTTTACCTGAACATCATGACAGTGCCTATTTGCGGGTTCTGAACCAGTATCCGCAGGCCAAAATTACCCATCGTCTGGATATGGCCACCTCCGGTATTTTGATGTTTGCCAAACACCGCGATGCAGAAGTGGCGGTGAGTAAAATGTTTCAGGCACGCACGGTACATAAAAATTATGTTGCACTGGTACAAGGCAAACTTGAAGGTGAGGGCAGCGTTGATGTGCCTTTGATTGCCGACTGGGAAAACCGTCCGCGTCAGATGGTGCATTTTGAACTGGGCAAGGCCGCCAAAACCCTGTATCAGGCCTTAGAATATCTACCCCAGCAAGACATTAGCCGGGTACTACTGACACCAATTACTGGCCGTTCCCATCAGCTACGCGTGCATATGCTGCATATCGGTCATCCTATTACTGGAGACAAAATTTATCATCCTGAACCCCAGCGCAGTCCTTTAAATCGTATGGCCTTGCATGCCAGTTATTTGGCTTTTACCCAGCCTTTGAGTGGTGTCCCGGTCGAAATTAAGGCAGCCATACCGTTCTAATTTGATTCTGCTTAATAGTTAGATTCAACCGGACACATGCTTTTTAAGCTCATAAATATAATGAGGTTCAAGCCCTTAAACTGGGCAACCCGAATAAAAAGTGTGAGAATTTATTTCGATAGTAGCTTGGAGATGAGTAGCTTTACAAGCATGTTCAAATGAAATTTTCTACTGATCCATTGCCTGATCGGTTGTCACTACCGCACATAAATTTTTAATGTTCGGTTTATCTCTTGATGATGAGCCTAGAGAATTTTTATTCTTTTATCTCCCACTATAGGCCTGATGCCTTTATTTTTATGATTTTTTAACCTTCCTTTCATTATTTTTAAACTTTCAAATTATATCCTTTGATATAAAAAATATCGTAAGTTGTTTCAGAATGGATTTGTCTTGAGCTGGAAAGTAGTCAGTCATACATGACTTGCACATAAAAATTTTGTAGAAAAATAAAATGAATGAATGACTTAGTATTGATCAACGGCTTTGATTATCTGGCCGAAGTGATGCAAAATTAATCATGACTTTATAATAAATTTTTAATTTGATGGTTTAGGGCGCTGCCCGGGGTTAAAGGAAAGAACGATGCTCAGTATGGCTCTCTTCGTTCTCGCGAGTATTTTAATATGTGCATTGCTATGGAGCTTAAAGGTACAGGCTTCATTACGCAGCAATATCCAGTTTTTACAGGAAAACCTGGATCATTCCCGCAGCAAATTGGCAGATTATGAAACTCAAGTCGATGAATTGAATTATGAAATCACCCAATTGCGGCTACAGAATGGCAGTTTAAACATTGCGCTGAATAAATATAAAAAATATCAGGATATCTGGGATATCGAGCAATATATTATTAACCGGACTTTGCAGGCCGAAAACTTTGTTGAAGCGACCAAGCTGGATGCTTCGATCATGATCGATGATCTCAAAGCCTATATCGCAAGAGTAAAAGATTATCTTGCCCAGTTTCAGGCGCAGGCCGTGGCCGAGGTTGAGCAGGAGGCCCGACAAAGTTTGCACGGTTATTATGAACAGGCCAAACAACAGCATCGCTTGCAAGAGGTATTGAGTGCTTTAGAGCATAAAATACAGGCCCAGCGCTTCGGCTTGCAGCTTCCCGCAACACAGGTTTTAGAGCAGCTGATTGAGGGTTATAGCGAAACGGATGCGGTTCGGCATTTACGCAATGTCCGTGACAGAATTCAGCAGGCTGTAGAAAAACAGCAGGTGGCGAGCTGTAATTATGTCGACGACAATCGCCGTCGAAGTACTATTGAAATCCTTAGTCTGGCTTTCAACTGTAAGGCAGATTTATATCTCTCTCAATTAAGCACAGAAAATCTAGGCGAGATGCTGCAAGCCTTAAAGGATGATTATGTCTTGCTGAATTATACCGGGCAGGCACTGAGTCAGGCGATGATTCGGGAATCCTATCTTGATCTGCGTCTAGAGGAACTCAAGTTTGCTGCGCTGCTTTTGCAACTGAAACAAGACCATCTGCATCCACACATCGCGTAGATCATGACATTCATAGGTCTAGAAGATTTTTACCAGAGTATTCTGAATGCTATAAGTTGGTTTAAATCCTGATATTTTTCAGGATTTTTGGCCTTGAGGAATCTTGAATATATTGATCCCCTTACTTATTTTTATATTTATAAAAATCATATGTTTATTTATGGTTAAAAGATAATATTTTTTGTCTGTATCTCGATAATTGTACAAAAATCAGCTAATCTTAAATGCAGAATAAAACAGCATCATAATAAGGATACTTCTATGTCACGTGATTACAATCAATTCCCTGACGATGAAAATGGCAATGTACTGTGGCAAATGCATCAGGATGGCGACGACTTGCAAGAAGCGCACGAAATTGAATTTTCGATTGCCTTTGCGGATGAAGCGCAGGCAGATCGCTGTGCCTTGCATCTATTAAAAGAAGAGCAAAAAATTAGCCTGTTTCAGGACGAAGAAAGCGATACCCTGGAATGGATTATCACGATTTATGTATATATGGAGCCTGCCTACGAAGATATCGTGGATCTGGAACAATGGTTCAGCAAAATCGCTGCACAATTTCAGGGCGAATATGATGGCTGGGGCTGCATGGCCTATGTCTATGATGATGAGCTGGATGACGAAGAGAGCAGCCTGCTTAGTAGCTGATCATGCTTGTATTTAAATGATTTAAAGTAAGAGACCCGGTGCTGCCGGGTTTTTTTATTGCTCTATTTAATTGCTATACGAAGATTTGAGCTTGAGTATAGATACATACTCATTATATATAGCCAGCTCAAAACTGGATAAAATAACTCAAATGAGTACTTAACTCAGGCTGATGATTTAGTCACAATAAATGTAGGGAATATCCCGCAATAAAAAATAATAAGAACAAAGGACAAGAAAAAATGAGTTACACCTTAAAAATGCATCGTGTGTTCAGTGCACCACCGGAGCGGGTGTATCGTGCCTTTGTGCATCCGGATGCACTGGCCAAATGGCTGGCACCACATGGCTTTATTGCCAAAGTAGAACATGCGGAAGTCAAACCCGGCGGCAGCTATAAAACCACCTTTACCAATTTTTCTACCGGGACCCAGCATCATTTTCATGGCATTTATCATGAGGTCATTCCCAATCAGCTGCTGCGCTATACCGATCAGTTCTCTACCCCGGAATTGCAGGGTGAAATAGAGGTGACGATCATCTTTGAAAAAGTGTCAATCGGTACCGGTTTGCATATTATTCAGGTGGGTTATCCGGATGTGGTGCCGCCAGCGGTGTGTCATTTGAGCTGGCAGGAATCACTGCAACTCCTATCTTTGCTGGTTAATCCCCAGATTGCAGACAATTAATTCCTTCGATCTCCTGTGTAGGTTTCATCCCAATGTCCTATCCATGAGTGCTCCAGACAAAGATGCTATACTGTGCGCTTATTTGTTTCATTTATTTTATTTTTCTCTTTTTTTCGAGGTTCTTATGGATCTGCCAAACTGTCCAAAATGTCAATCTGAATATACTTATGCAGATGGCGATCTACTGATCTGTCCTGAATGCGAACACGAGTGGAAAGAAGGTGAAGTCACTGAAGAACAAGTGATCATTAAGGATGCCAACGGCAATGTGCTGGCGGACGGTGATAGCGTAACGGTGATTAAAGACCTGAAAATCAAAGGTTCATCTTCAGTGGTGAAAGTGGGCACCAAGGTAAAAAATATCCGTTTGCTGCCTGATGCTGCCGATGGGCATGATATTGATTGTAAAATCGAGGGAATCGGCCCGATGAAACTGAAATCAGAATATGTAAAGAAAGCTTAAATTTAGCCCTAGACTAAAATTCTGACGAGAGAATAATACGGTTGATGTATCGTATTATTCTCATTATTACTGAAATTCTGGGCTGATTATTTTCCTGCCGCTCTGATCCTCACATTTCGATTTGAGATCCCTTTAATGCCGCACCTGCATCTGGAATATTCTGACAATCTGCAACATATCGAGATCAAACCTTTATTGGTCGCGATCCATCAGGCACTTTTTAACACCGGCCATGTCACTGATCCCAATGATTTAAAAAGTCGTGCGATTATGCAGCGGGATTATGTGATTGGACTGAATGCTGTTACAGATCAGGCCTATGTGCATGCCAAAGTTTCACTGTTGAGTGGGCGCAGTGTCGAAGTTCGTCAGGCGATTTCCGAATTGGTGCTCGACGTCATGCAGCAATATATTGCGCCACAACCTGAATTAAAAATACAGCTTTGTGTCGAAATCATTGAAATGCCAAAGCAGACTTATCGTAAAGCTGTTATCTGAATGATGGCTTTTATTTGCTGAGATGACATGGATCAAATGCCTTGAAACTTTATTAATGCCATACGAAATTTATAAACAGATCGACTTGGTCTGTAACAGCTCGCTATTTTATTCAGATCTAAAATTATTTCTATTTTTAAATGACGCTTTATGTCATTTACAGGCATGCGATAAAAGTTCTAAAGTAACTTTTAATCGCTGCTGATTTTTGAATCATCCAATCTAGAAACAGCATATTCATCCTGATTAAAATAAAAATAATTTAAAAAATAATCTTCAGGTGAGCTGTATCCAATCCGGCAGTGGGAAGAGCAAAGCGAGAATAACGCTTTAGCATAGGCATAATAATAAGAACAAAAAGATCAGAAATCCGGTGAGTTGATTGAATCCCAGATTTCAGGTCTGACTTGTCCGGTTGAAGGAAATTTTATGCAGGTTTTTGGGGATGAAAAATTGGCTCAGGAAGTCATGGCATTTCTTCAGGAGTGGGATAATGCCGTAGCCAGACTTGAAATTCAGGATATTGTTCAATTATGCCGACCCGATATCCGTCTGGTCGATGTCAGTATGGAAGTGAAAGGTGTAGAAGCCTATCAGGCACTCTGGCAGCAATATCGGGCATTTATACCGGAAGGCATACGCATCGAACGCCAAGACCTTAATATTCATGTCACTTCTGATCTGGCTGTAGTCGATGGTTATGTCCGGGTGAATTATGCGGTGATTGAACCGATTTTCCAGTTGGGCTGGTGTCGGGTCAGCATGTGCCTGAGCAAGCAGCAGGGCAAGTGGCAATTGTTACATCAACATACTTCAGTCCCTGTGCAACTCGAAACCCGGAAAATGCGCCGGATCAAAAGCGTGAGTTAATCTATTTACCTGAAAAGATTTAAGTGAAATATCTTTGCAAATGATTACAGGAATACCTTTGTAACAAAAATATAGAAAGTCCTAAATTATGTTGAAGGAATAATATTTTAGGACTTTTCAGGTGGATAACAACAAGAACAGTCAAGTAAAACCAAGACAGGCCAACCTGCAACAACAGACTGAAGTATTGATGCCAGATCAGTCCGAGCGGCAGCGCACCCAACATGCGCTCAGAATGATGGCAGGCTTTGTAATTGCTGCTGTAGTCATGACGGCGTTGTATTTCGGCCGGGATATTTTTATTCCGCTGGCTTTGGCCATTCTGCTGGCATTTTTACTTTCTCCTCTGGTTTCCCGTTTAAAGCGCTGGGGCTGTCCCCAATGGGCGGCGATTGGCCTGGTCATGTGCCTGACCTTGTCCTTTCTGGGCGGCACAGCGACTTATCTGGGGGTGCAACTCGGTAAGCTAAGTCAGGAACTGCCGCAATATCAAGACACCATCCAGCAAAAACTGAAAATGCTCGAAAACTATCGTCAGGGACCGAGTATGTGGGATGGGGCGATCCAGACCTTTGACACAGTCGAAGATTCGATAGACACACCCGAACAGGAAACAGAAGACCCGAATGTGCAGAATGTCAAAGTGGTCGGTTTGGAACCAACGAGTGAAGAGGCTGCGCTGGACTGGCTGAATAAAATCCTGAATCCACTGGCGATTATAGGGATTGTGTTTCTGTTTATGGTATTAATTTTATTCAATGGCAAAGACCTGCATGACCGCTTTCTGAAACTCTTGGGCGGTAATCTGAATATCGGCACCGATGCGCTGGATGATGCCGGCAAAAGTATCGGGACCTATTTGCGCATGCAGCTGCTGGTCAATGTCACTTATGGCATTCCCATGGCGATTGGGCTGTTATTGATTGGCGTGCCGGCAGCGATTATGTGGGGGCTGGTTGCGGTGGTTATGCGTTTTGTACCCTATGTTGGCCCGATCGTTTCAGCTATTTTCCCGATTACGCTGGCTTTCGCCGTTGATCCGGGCTGGGACATGGTGCTCTGGACTGTGGGCTTGATTCTGGTGCTGGAACTGATCAGCAATAACGTGATTGAACCGTGGCTCTATGGGGAAAGTACCGGCCTGTCTACCTTGGCAATTATTCTGGCTGCTACGTTCTGGACCACCCTCTGGGGACCGGTAGGGCTGATCTTGTCGACGCCTTTGACTGCCTGCCTGCTGGTTTTGTCCAATTATGTACCGGCACTGGGTTTTGTCAAAACCTTGCTTGGCAGTACGCCAGTATTGTCACCCTCCGAACGCTTTTACCAGCGACTGGTGGCTGATGAAGTCAATGATGCAATGCAGGTAGCCAATGATTACATCTGTGCGCAATTACCGAAAAAGCCCAGTGCAGAGGAAGTGGCCCGTCGTGTACAGATGTTCTATGGCGAAGTAGCCATTCCAGCCATTCGGATTTATTCTCAAGGGCATGATACTGATGTTACTGCCGAACACCGGTTGCGTCTTTATCAGGGCTTGCAGTTCTTTAATCATGCGTTTCAAAAAGCCTATCCGAGTAAGATGAGTGCCGAGCAGCCCGAAGTCTATTGCGTTGGTGCACGTTGGGAAATTGACACCCAGATTTCTGCCATGTTGGCACACGCGCTGAATCTCAAAAATATTGCTGCCCGAAATGATCTGGATGTGCTGATTCAATCGAGTGAATCAGGAAAGGGTATTGTATTACCAGCTTCGATCAAGATTTTATGTGTGTCTATTTTTCATCATGCGCCTGCGGCACAGATTCGGTTGCTGAAATATAGACTGGCGCAGCAATATCCTGAGATGAAAATCATTTTTGCGACTTGGAGTGTGATGCAGCTGGAGCTTCTGGATGAACTGCAACAACGTTTTGAGCTGGAAGCACTGGTCAATAATGTCGATGATCTGATTCTGACTGTCGAAACTTATACCTTGAATGAAGGCGAAAGCTGGTTTGAGAATCTGGAGATCAAGAATGAAAAAGAACGGCAGCAGGCTTTAAATGAGTTGGGATTATTAGATCACCGTCATCAGATCCTTTATAAACAATATATTGAAGAAGCCCGTCAAGCCTTTGACGTTGATTACGCACAAATTTCCTGGCTGAATCAGCACGAAATGTATATTCCAATCAGTCCTTTTACTCAGGAGCCTGTTGCAACCCGACAAATGTGCAAGGATTCAGTCTGCACCCATTTGCTCTATCAGAATGAGCCTTTGGTGATAGAAGACTTGCAGCGTGACCCGCGCTTTCCACATCTGTCAGAATTAAGACAGCATCATATCCGTTTTTATGCTGGTGTGCCTTTAAAAGATAAAAATGGAATTGCGCTTGGGAGTCTATGTCTGCTGGATAAACAACCGAGACAGATGCAGGCCGAAGATATGATTCTGCTTAAGGCTTTGGCGCAGGATTTAATGGCGACCCTGAGCAATGAGCGCAAGAAAAAAGATAAACAGAAGCAGATTGAGCAGATGCAGCCTGCTACCTCGGCAAGCGTTTTAAATAAGGACTAAATGATGAAACAAAAATGGATCTACAACATCAAAATCATGAGTATCACATTTGGTCTAGCCAGTATCAGTTCATGGAGTCTGGCTGCTATTCAGGGACTGCATTTTTTACATAAAGACTGGGAAATTTCCTGTGATAATACCGGCACCTGCCGCGCTGCCGGTTATCAATCGGATCAAGATATTGATCAGCCGGTTTCGGTGCTACTAGAGCGTGCTGCGGGTGCAAACAGTAGTATCAAAGCCCAAGTCCAGATTTTACCCTTAGCTGCTGCCACACCTACACGACAGCTTCAGCTACAAATTGCCAGCACACCTTATGGTGTGATTGGTCTGAATCGGGAGGGAATAGGGCAACTCAGTACTGATCAAACGCGAGCCTTGCTAAAAGCTGTACAGGGAACAGCTCCGGTTGTATTTAAGAATACCCAATCACGCTGGAACCTGTCCACTTCCGGTGCCAGTGCCGTTTTACTCAAGATGGATGAATTTCAGCGTCGACTTTCTACGCCCTCAGCCTTGATCAGGCCGGGGAAAAAATCCAATCAGGCGGTGCTCAAAGCTGCAGCGATACCGAAAATTCAGATACCAAAATATCAGTCAGGCAAAGTCACTCAAGCAAAACTGAATACGGCAACAAGTCAGCAGATGATTCGAAAACTGCAAGCCACCACCAAGGAAGATCAATGTGATTTGCTGTTTAGCCAGCGTTTTCTGGATGATGATGTTATGACCATTTATCCCATTAATGCCCAGAATCAACTGATTCAGATTCCATGCTGGCGTGGGGCTTATAATATGGGTAGTGGCTTCTGGCTGATGGATCGAAACAAGCAATTTAAACAGTTGGTGACGACCTCGGGAGAAACATTTAGCCAAGGCCAGATATTTTCTGGGCATAAAGTACGTGGTTTGGGTGATTGTCTGAGTCAGGACGAATGGGCCTGGAATGGCAAGAAATTTGTCAAAAGCTTCAGTAGTCTGACCGTGCAATGTAAAGGCTTCGCCGGTGGTACTTGGAATTTACCGACCTACGTAAGCAAAGTCATTTATCAGGCCAAATAGTATTGTTTATAAAATAGCAGCGATAAAAAAGCCTGAATGACTCAGGCTTTTTTTAGTTTTGATTTTAAGAGGTGTGACCTTAAAAACGCTTTGGAATTCTTTGGCCATTCGGAACAGGAATTTCAGCATTTTTTAATACCCCAAATAACCAGGTTTCAGCATGCTGTACCGCGGTTTTCAACTGATCACCCATGGCCAGACGTCCGGCAATGAAACTAGCCAATGAACAACCAGAACCATGATATTCACCTGGCAGACGTGGACAGCGAGTTTCGTTGACCAGCTCACCTGCGATATACAGGCTGTTCTGGATATAATCAGGCGTATCTTCATGCCCCCCTTTGACTAAAACAGCCTGTGCACCCATTTTAAACAATTTTTGAGTGGCCAGTTTGAGGTCTTGCTCACCCGTCAGGGCACGCAGTTCAACCGTATTTGGCGTTAAAATGGTGGCCAATGGAATCAGCTGGGTAAATGCTTTGACCAGCGTTTCCTGATTACCCAGCGAGCCGCCACTATTGGCGACCAAAACCGGATCCAGCACATACAGATAATCTGGATGTACAGTCAGAAACTCGGCCAGAGCCACGATATTGTCTGTGGTGCCTAACATGCCAGATTTTACGCAACGAATGGGCAGGTCATTGACCACCGCATTGGCCTGTGCCAACAGCAATTCTCTGGAAGTGGCTTCGAAACCAAAAACCTGCTGTGAATTTTGAATAGTGAGGGCTGTGCAGGCAATTGCCGCATGTGCACCACTTTGACCAATAGCTTCAATATCTGCTTGAAGGCCGGCTCCACCTGAAGGGTCTAAACCGGAAAAGCAAAGTACGGTAGGGCGCAAAATGATGTCCTTCATTCACTAAAATTGCATTAGTATAGGCAAATTTGAATGAACTCTCGATATTAATTTATATCGGTGCTGATGAGAGGGGATAGGCGGTGATTAAGAATATTTTAATTGATCTGGATGGGACATTAACCGATCCGAAAGTGGGGATTACGACGTCTGCACGCTATGGTCTGGAAAAAATTGGTCATCCGATTAGTGACGAGATCAATATCGACTGGATTATTGGTCCTCCTTTAAAAGCCTCACTAGCCAAAATTTTAAATGTTGAAGCCGATCATGTGCTGGCTGAGCAGGCCTTAATGGGTTATCGGGAGCGCTTTGCAGTCAAGGGTCTCTATGAAAATCATGTTTTTGAGGGTGTAGCAGAAACGCTGGCAGAACTGAAACGCCGTGGTTATCGCTTGTTTGTCGCTACAGCAAAACCGACAGTGTATGCCAAACAGATTCTGGAACATTTTGATCTGGCCCAGTATTTTACCGACGTTTATGGCAGTGAGCTGAATGGTGACCGAACCAATAAAGCCGAGCTGATTCAGTATATTTTAGCGCAGCAACAGTTACAGGCCGATCAATGCATGATGGTCGGTGACCGTGAGCATGACATTTTTGGCGCCCGTCACAATGGTATTGAGACTATAGCGGTAAGTTATGGTTATGGCAGTCAGGAAGAGTTAGAAGTGGCACAACCTAAATATAAAATTGACCGCTTTAATCAGTTGCTAGATTATTTTAAATAAACCCTAATTTTTGCTTATTTTATTTGAGCTGATTTTTAGAGATATTTTGTCTATAAGCTGCTACATCTATACAGATCAACTCTCTTATTAGATTGTTATCTCAATAAAAATCCCGCAGCGTGCGGGATTTTTGCTCTTGGATGAACATTTAAAGCGTCAAAAACCAGGTCGATGCCAGCACCACCATAATGATGATCACCAGTAAAATGTTGATGATCGTCATTCGATGTTGGGGGGGAACTCTGGCTTTGGTCAGAGCATTTCCTGCATGGTCAAACAGGATGACATTTTGCACGCTACTTTCATAACCGAGTTCGAGTAACGCACGCTTTTCAACTTCGGTTAAACCGTCTTCAGGCAGATCCATAATTTGCAGCAGTGCTATAGAGCTAAATAGTTTCTTCATCATTGACGATGGTAACAGCCGTTTCAGCGTCACCGCGGCTGCATCAAAGTCGGCAATAATACTCCGCGGATGGGCATAGGGCACATCGGGTAGCAGGGTATGCGTAATCGTGCCATCTATATTCATCAGCTGCATTTTATCTTTATAGATTTGCACCCATACAGCATCTGGAAATTTCACTAATTGATCTTGCAGCATGGAGAAAGTCTGATTTTGCTGATATTTAGTCATTAAATAATCGATAAACAAATCCCGCATCAAGACGGGATTTGTAAGGTTCGGTTATTTGGCAGGAGCACCATACTCATTGTTTTGTTGCTTGGTTTCAGTTGCCCACCACCAGATCAGTACCAGTATGCCAATCACGGTAAGCGTCAGTAATTGCCACCAACCAGAGCGTCCTACATCATGCAAGCGACGCGCGCCAACGGCCAGACTTGGGACTAGAAGTGCCAGATTAAGCAGGCTATTCACCAGCGGTTTAGTGCCTAAAACTGTATCAATTACCTCAGCAACAATGCCTAAAATTACACAAAACAGCATAAAGAACCAAAATTCTTTACGGCGTGCACGGCCGGAAAAGTTTGCATAGTTGGTCAGACATTTTACAAACCAGTCAATGCTGCTGTAATTTTCCTCGGCTTGATCCAGATTTGAATATTTGCCAAGCTGACTGGAAATTTTTTCTCCCAGATAAATAGAACTGCCTAAGGCCAGATAAACCTCAGATGCTTCACCCGCGGTATTGACGATAAAATCGACCCGATCACCGCGTGAAGGTGGACGCTCACTACGCCAGTCTGCGCCATTAAAGCTATAGCGCTGATTATCATCCCCCGAGATAAAACCGGTATTGTGTTGAATAGAAAAATCAAGGATTGAACCTTTCATGCTTGTTCTCGTCTATTAAGCTAGATTATTGTTTTAAAGCGACGCAATTTCTTATCAGAATAACTTTAGCATAATCTAATTTTTAAAAGTTTATGGTGAAATGACAATAATTTTTTCATGTTTTTAAAAGCCTTATCGCAATAGTGATTCAGTATTCAATCAACAAAAAATGTAGCGTTGCATGATTTGAAATGAAGAAAATTAAATAGTAATGGAGCTGATTTATCTCTGAGTCTTTTATAAGAAATTAAAGCTAAATCTATCTGATGAATATCAAATTGTTCTTTGGAGCTATGGTTTGATGTTATTAAATTTAATATAATGATAAACAAATACTTATAAATTTAAAATTTACAAAAAGTATATAATAATACTAATAAATATAACATTTTGTTCATACTTTTTATCTATTGGTAACAATTTTTTAAAATCAACAGGCGTACAATAAAAAGCTTCATATGGTGATGAAGGTGTCACATTCAATGTATCTCTCCCCATTATCGAAGGCCTTTTACCTTTGCTGTGCCTCTTTCATCTTAACCACGACCACTGTGCATGCTGAAGCTGCTTTCAGTTCGGAAAGCCCGTGGATGCTCGGTGACTGGAACGGGCAACGTACAGCACTCCAAAATCAGGGCTATGATTTCAGTTTTGGTTATACCGGTGAAATGGCAAGCTTGATCGATGCACAAAGATCTTCAAGCCATAGAACTGAATATGCGGACCAGTTTGTTTTTGGGGCACATCTGGATCTGGCAAAAATTGCAGGCTGGCAAGATACTGAAGCGCAAATTACTGTCACTCAGCGTAACGGTCAGTCACTGTCTCAAAGCGCTGCTGCTTTAAATGGCCATTTAAGTTCAGTGCAAGAAGTCTGGGGCCGTGGTCAAACCTGGCGTCTGACTGATTTATGGATCAAGAAAAAATTCCTGGAACAAAAACTGGATGTGAAAGTCGGGCGCTTCGGTGAGGGTGAAGACTTCAATAGTTTTGACTGCGATTTTCAGAATCTGGCCCTATGCGGTTCACAAGTCGGGAACTGGGTTGGTGATCAATGGTACAACTGGCCAGTAAGCCAATGGGCAGCCCGGGTCAAATACAACATTAACCCTGAATTTTATGCCCAGATCGGTGCTTATGAATACAACCCTGAGAATCTGGAACGTGGCAAAGGATTTAACCTGAGCACGGATGGTTCTAAAGGGGTAATGCTTCCTGCAGAAGTGGTTTGGACGCCTAAACTGGGTGAACAAAAACTACCGGGTGAATATCGCGCCGGTTATTACTACAGTACAGCTGAGGCTGAAGTCATTTCCAATCCAGATCAAACCGACCATCACCATGGGGGTTGGATCGTTGCCAAGCAACAATTGACTGCACATCACGGTGATGCTTCGCGTGGTCTGACCGGCTTTGTGAATGCGACAGTGCATGACTCCAAAACCAATAACGTCAGTGATATGCAAAATATCGGGCTGGTTTACAAAGGCGCGATGGATTCACGTCCTCAAGATGAAATTGCGTTCGGTATTGCACGCATCAACATGAATAACGATGTCAGTACTGATCGTCATCAAGAAATCGATGCAGAAATTTATTATGGTTTACATGCCACCCCCTGGCTCACCATTCGCCCGAATGTGCAATATGTGCGTCACGTCGGTGCGGACAAAAACGGTGAAAATGTCTGGGTGGGCGGAATTAAGTTTAATACGTCATTTTAAAACATAGTTTTTAGTTGCAAATACACTATTGAATCTCTAGGTGCTTTGTTGCAGTAATGGGCAATGCCTGCTTAAGACATTGATGTATTTATAACTCAGAATTTAACAATAAGGGTGCTCATGCCTGTCATGTGCATGGACTTTCAAAAAAAACTTTTATAGGTGTTCAATATGAATACTTCATCATCAGGTTCAGTACTGAAAACGATTTTAGCGGTCATTGCCGCTGTTTTCGGTATAGGACTGCTGATTGGAGGGATTTATCTTGCAGTGCTGGGTGGGTCTTGGTACTACATCATTGCAGGTATTCTCTTTATTGCGACCGCAGTTCTCTTGTATAAACGAAAAAGTGCTGCACTCCTTGTTTATGCCATATTCGTTTTGGCGACAGTGGTGTGGGGGCTGTGGGAAGTCGGTTCAGATTTCTTTGCACTTGCGCCGCGTTTAGATATTTTAGGGCTGTTTGGTCTGGCCCTGCTGATTCCGGCTACCACACGTGGCTTTGATCATGCTAAAACCGCGAAAATTGCCTTGGGTGCTTCATTGGCCATTACCATCGCTGTCATGATTTATGCTGTATTTAATGACCCGCAAGAAATTCGCGGTGAATTAAAATCCCAGCAGCCTGCAACTCACCAGCCAATTCCCGGTGTGGCAGATGAAGACTGGCCTGCTTATGGTCGTACCCAGTCCGGTTTACGGTATTCACCGTTAAAGCAGATTAATACTGAAAATGTCAAAGATTTGCAGGTGGCTTGGGAATATCACACGGGCGAATTCAAGACTGAAAATGACTCGGGTGAAACCACCAATCAGGTTACCCCAATCAAGGTGGGTGACAACATGTACATCTGTACCACTCACCAGAAATTGACTGCGCTTGATCCGGCAACAGGTAAGGCGAAATGGACCTATGATCCAAAGCTGAAAGCTGATCATACCTATCAGCATTTAACCTGTCGTGGCGTGTCTTATTATGATGTCAACAATACGGCTGGTTTTGAAAGCAGTCTCGCTGCGAAAAAAAGCAGCTCTGCTGAATGTCCACAAAAAGTCATTTTACCGGTCAATGATGGGCGTTTAGTGGCGGTCAATGCGACCACCGGTAAAGTCTGTTCTGATTTTGGTAAAAATGGCGAAGTCGATCTGCAAAAAGATATGCCATTCCCATATCCGGGCGGTTATATTCCAACCTCACCGCCTGTAGTAACCGGCACCACCATTATTATTGCGGGTTCAACTACCGACAACTATTCAACTGAAGAACCATCGGGTGTGATCCGTGGTTATGACGTGAATACCGGTGAACTGCTTTGGGTATTTGACACAGGCGCTGAAGATCCGAATTTGATTCCTGCACCGGGTCAAAAATTTGTACATAACTCTCCAAATGCTTGGGCACCTTTGGCCTATGATGCAGAGCTGGACATCGTCTACGTACCAACGGGTGTCGGTACCCCGGATATTTACGGTGGTCACCGGACTGAACTGGACGAGCGTTATGCCAACTCGATGCTGGCCCTGAATGCGACGACTGGTAAGCTAGTATGGAACTTCCAGACTACCCATCATGATTTGTGGGATATGGACGTACCTTCACAGCCGACATTGACCGAGATTAAAGACAAAAGTGGCAATATGGTTCCAGCCATTTATGTCTTGACCAAAACTGGGAATGCTTTTGTGCTGGATCGTCGTAATGGTAAAGCGATTGTGCCGATTACCGAGAAACCGGTACCACAATCTGTGAAACGTGGACCCCAAACCAAAGGTGAGTTCTATTCTAAAACTCAACCGTTCTCTGATTTTAATCTGGCGCCACAAGATAAATTGACCGATAAACAGATGTGGGGTGCGACCATGTTTGACCAGTTGGTCTGCCGTGTTGCATTCCATAAACTGAATTACGATGGCATTTATACACCACCTTCTGAAAATGGGACACTGGTCTTCCCGGGCAATTTGGGTGTGTTTGAATGGGGTGGTATGTCGGTGAATCCGGACCGTCAAATTGCATTAACCAACCCGATTGGCCTGCCATTTGTATCGAAACTGATTCCTCAAGATCCGAACCGTCCTAAGACGGCTAAAGGTGCAGGCACAGAAGCAGGTGTTCAACCGATGTATGGTGTGCCTTATGGTGTTGAAATCAGTGCGTTCCTGTCTCCATTCGGTCTACCGTGTAAACAGCCATCATGGGGATTTGTTGCAGGTGTGGACTTAAATACTCATGAAGTGGCCTGGAAACGCCGCATCGGTACCATTCGTGACAGTATGCCGGGCATTCCATTGCCGCCATTCAAAATGGGTGTGCCGATGCTGGGTGGGCCTATTTCAACTGCGGGTAATGTAATGTTTGTGGGTGGAACTCAAGATAACTACATTCGCGCCATCAACGTGAACAACGGTGATGAATTGTGGAAAGGCCGTCTACCTGCGGGTGGTCAGGCTACACCAATGACTTATGAAGCGAATGGCAAGCAGTATGTGGTCATTATGGCGGGTGGTCATGGTTCCTTTGGGACTAAAATGGGCGACTCTCTGGTGGCTTATGCCTTGCCAGACAATAAATAGTTAAATTTTTAAATCAGTATGAAGGAGCCTGATTCGTCAGGCTTTTTTATTATGTATTGTTGAATGCCTACATCCAGTTTTAAGGACACAGAGAAATGATGTTGATTTGTTGCTGAAAGCTCAATTTCATTCAGATCGCATTAAAATAATATGCTTTGTATCTGGCTGATTTTAAGCGCAATTCAGATAAAGGATTAATCAAGTCTGAATTTACCGAACACAGAATTTTAAGCTCAAAGTCTTTCTATCCATTGAACGAACTATATGTCATCGAATCAGCGCATTTATTGGATATCGATGCTTAAAACAAAATGAATTGAATCATGAGATGTACGCCATCTTGATAAGGTATTTGCCGCATTAAACCACTTTCAAATAAGGCCTGTTATTTATGTATCAAAGCCCGAAATTTCCATTTGTGAAATCGACCTTGTCCTGCCTGATTGCTTGCGCAGGTCAGAATATTTATGCAGAAAATGACACACAAGAAGTCCAAAGGTTAGACACGATTATCATTCAAGCGACCCGTACCGATCGGGAGCGATTGACCACACCGGCATCAGTGTATTATCTGAATCAAGAACAAGATAACAGCATGAATGTGAACCTGTCGGAAACATTAAAAGGCGTTCCAGGATTACAGTTAAATAATCGTGAAAACTATGCCCAGGACCTGCAAATTTCGATGCGAGGCTTTGGCGCTCGCTCCAGTTTTGGTGTGCGTGGTGTGCGTTTATATGTGGATGGAATCCCTGCAACGATGCCGGATGGGCAGGGGCAAACCTCGAATATTGATTTGAACAGTCTGGATCATATTGAGGTTTTGGGTGGTGCGTTTTCCTCGTTGTATGGCAACTCTTCGGGGGGAACGATTTTAACCACCACAACGGAAGGGCAAGGCGCTGACTCAATTGAACTGGGGCATTCTGCAGGGAGTCAGAACAAAGGGCAGACCAAGCTGGTTTTGCAAGGCGGTTCAGAGAATGCTTCAGAGCCAAGCTATATCATCAGCTCCTCTTATTTTGATACCAATGGTTACCGTGATCACAGCAGTGCACATAAAGTTCTGAATAATGCCAAGCTGACCTGGGATCTGGAAGATGGTTCTAAAATCAACTGGATGAATAACTATGTCAAAATTGCAGCGGATGATCCGGGTGGTTTAACCCGAGACCAGTGGAAGGCCAATCCCCGACAGGTCGCGACCAACGTCCTTCTTTATAATGCACGTAAAGAAATTGAGCAGCTGCAAACAGGTTTGACCTGGAATAAACCGATCAATGATCAGCATGAACTGTATGGTATGGCCTACTGGGGACAGCGCGCAGTCACGCAATATCAGTCGATTCCTCGTACAGCACAAGGTGGAGTTAATCATGCGGGTGGCGTGATTGATTTTGACCGTAATTTTTATGGGACAGATTTACGCTGGACGGGTAAAGATATTCTGCCAGATATCCAACTGATTGCTGGTCTCGCTTTTGATGCCATGACTGAAGACCGTAAAGGCTATCAAAACTTTTTAGGTGATCGCTTGGGGGTTAAAGGTGAACTGCGTCGAGATGAAGATAATACCCTGTGGAATTTAGATCCGTATTTGCAAGCTTCTTATCACTTTGCTCCCGATTGGACCTTGGATGCCGGCCTGCGCTATAGCAATGTTCATTTCAAGTCTAAAGACAAGTTTCTGGCGAATGGCAATAATTCAGGTAAAACCGATTATCAGAAATTATTGCCCTCCATGGCTTTAAGCTGGCAGATTTTACCTGAGCTGATGACTTATGTCAGTTATGCACAAGGCTTTGAAACGCCCACCTTTACCGAAATGTCTTATCCTGCAAATACTGCAGAACACCGGAGCTTTAGTTTAAAAGCAGCAGAAAGTGAAACGTATGAACTTGGCTTAAAATCTGCTAATCGTTTCGGTGATTTTACTGCTGCAGTATTCCATACCACGACTCAGGATGACATTGTTTCTGCAGGTAATGACAATGGTCGCTCTACTTTCCGTAATGCAGATCAAACTTTAAGAGAAGGTATTGAACTCTCCTGGAATAAAAGTTTATGGCGTGATCTCACTGCTCAAGCCAGCTATAGCTATATAGATGCAACTTTTGATGCTGATATTCCTGAAATTTTAAATCAGAATGGCAATATTGCAGTGTCGAGAGTTGAATCAGGAAACTATATTCCCGGTATTGCCAAAAATCAGGCATTTTTAAGTCTGGGCTGGAAACCTGAAAATGGTTTGAGTGCAGGTTTGGATGTACGTTATTCAGATCGAATTTATGTCAATGATACCAATACTGAATATGCACCCAGCTATACTGTTGCTGGTGCCAATGTTGGCTATAAATGGAATATGAAAGACTGGTCTGTCAAAACTTTTGCACGTGTCGATAATCTTTTTGATAAAGACTATTCAGGTTCAGTGATTGTCAATGAAAGCAATAGTCGTTTCTATGAACCAGCAGAAGGGCGAAACTGGAGTGCGGGTTTGAGCGTGACAAAAGAGTTTTAATTGAAATGATTTGTGGCTGCTAAATTTTCAAAATAAAAAATCCCGCTTTTAAAGCGGGATTTTAAATATTGAGGTTTTAAAAAGATGAATCGAAGCAGTCTGGAAAATACTAGATTGTTTTCTGATTTACCCGCTTTGATAATTCCCCGGCACTTTCGACCCGTTCAGAATATCGATCGGTGAGATCAGCAGACTGACCGCGGGTGAGTAAGGTGAACTTGTAGAGTTCCTCCATCAGAAGTTGTTTTAGATATTCTTTCTGCTCCGCAGTGCGCAGCGTTTAGCAATGAAGATGGGGAAATGATTATTGATGAAGCAGGGAAGCGGTTGAAATAAATCCCAGAATTGAAGACGATAAATCAGATCATAAAAAAGCCACCGCAAGGGTGGCTTTTTATTTAAAGTTAAAATCACAGATGTCGTGTCATTTTAAGCTAAACCTTACCAGCTTAACGCACCGCCAGTTTGGTAATCTGTTACGCGCGTCTCGAAGAAATTCTTCTCTTTACGCAAGTCCATCATCTCTGACATCCACTGGAACGGGTTATTCACACCAGCAAACTGTTCAGGCAAGCCTAACTGCGCCAGACGACGGTTAGCAATAAACTTCAGGTATTCTTCCATCATGCCAGCATTCATGCCAAGTACACCGCGTGGCATGGTGTCACGTGCATATTCGATTTCCAGCATGGTACCTTCAAGAATCATCTGGATGATTTCTTCCTGGAATTCAGTGGTCCATAAACCTGGGTTTTCGATCTTGATCTGGTTGATCATATCGATACCAAAGTTCAGGTGCATTGACTCATCACGCAGGATGTACTGGAATTGCTCGGCAACACCATTCATCTTGTTACGACGGCCCATCGACAGGATCTGGCTGAAACCACAGTAGAAGAAGATACCTTCAAGTACACAGTAGAACGCGATCAGGTTGCGAAGCAGGATCTGGTCGTTTTCAGGTGTGCCGGTTTTGAAAGTAGGATCACTTAAAGACTGAGTATATTTCAGGCCCCACGCCGCTTTACGTGCCACTGACGGTACTTCGCGGTACATGTTGAAGACTTCGCCTTCATCCATACCTAGCGACTCGATACAATACTGGTAAGCGTGTGTGTGAATCGCTTCTTCAAACGCCTGACGCAAAATGTACTGACGGCATTCAGGGTTGGTAATGTGACGATAAATCGCCAGTACCAGATTGTTTGCAACCAGTGAATCGGCAGTCGAGAAGAAACCAAGTGAACGCATTACGATGGTACGTTCATCTTCAGTCAAGCCATTTTCAGACTTCCACAGCGCGATGTCGTGGTTCATGTTGACTTCTTGTGGCATCCAGTGGTTTGCACAACCATCCAGATACTTCTGCCAAGCCCATTCGTATTTGAATGGAACAAGCTGGTTCAAGTCTGCACGACAGTTGATCATCGCCTTGTCATCAACCTGTACGCGTTGCGCACCCATTTCAAGCTCTTCCAGGCCTGGAGCTACATCAAGTTGCTCTAGGGAAGCAGATGCTCTTGCCAGCGAATCGGTTGGATTTGATCCTCGGTTTTGAGTGGCTCTAAGGGGTTGTGCAGCTGCCACATCCGGCGATGCGTTGCCTGCATCAGATACCATCTGTGAATTAGACGTTTTTTGCGGCTCGACGGGCGCAGGCTGCTGTTCAGGTGCAGCCGGTTTTTGCGAATCATCTTCGAAATCGTCCCAACTTAGGATAGACATATCAATTCTCTCTACGTTGCTTTATATCTTTTATGAGACATTCAGCTTGGCTGAGATGTCTTACTATACGCTCAATTTGTTTAAGCAAAATTAAGTTTTGTTGATGAATGCTCTAGTTTTATACAGGAGCAATAATCCCCACTACTTATTTTGCTTACGCTGCTGGCGAACTTTGAGCCAGAAGTAAGCAATGGGTAAATAAAAGGTAATACCAAAGGAAATCAGCAATGCCGCAAGTCCTAACATGTAGTTATGAGTCATTGGAGGCATGATGGTGATTTCCTTTATTTTTATAGTTAGCCTATCAAATGATAGGCTGACTCAAATGAATAAAATATAGTGCGAACTTTGCTGCAAAATAAGGTATAGCTAGCACTATAGATAATTCCCAACTCTTTTTAAGAAGTCTTAAAAACTCTGTGAACATATAAGTGAGACAATTAAGCAAGCTATAGATGATTGGCAAATCTCTAAATCGCCAAAACCAAATAGCCGTAATCGCTACACTTACAAATCTTTGAAGAGACTTACGCTCTTCTCTGGTTAAATCAATTTTTCGACCAAAGATATCTTTTCTTTTTTTCATAATTCTTCCTTTCAGAAAAATTACGCTATACGTAGCCTAACGTTTAGAGAATTTCCAGAGAGGCCACGTGAGTAGCCTAATTTCTGAGTTCGATACCTTTAGTTAATTATTGACAAGCTTCACAATCAGGATTGTCAATTGAACATGCCATTGGCACTGGCGCCGCTTGAGCAAAACCTTCTTCCTCTGCAGGAGCTTCAGGTTTTTGCGCTTCAACCACCGGAGCTACTGCCGCAACAGGAGCCGCAACAGTTGCAGGTTTAACTGCATTCAATGCGCCAGTGTTAATTGTAGATTTCTCAGCAGAAGTCGCACCCAATGCACGAAGGTAATAAGTCGTCTTAAGACCACGTAACCAAGCCATCTTGTAAGTGATGTCCAGTTTCTTACCGTTTGCACCAGCGATGTAAAGGTTAAGAGACTGAGCCTGATCGATCCATTTTTGACGACGTGATGCAGCATCCACGATCCAGCGTGTATCAACTTCAAATGCAGTCGCGAAAATGGCTTTAAGCTCTTCAGGAATACGGGAAATCTTCTGCACAGAACCTTCGAAGTGTTTCAGGTCGTTGACCATTACCGCATCCCAAAGACCACGTTCTTTCAACGCACGTACCAGGTACGGGTTAATCACGGTGAATTCGCCAGACAGGTTTGATTTCACATACAAGTTCTGGAAGGTTGGCTCGATTGACTGAGACACGCCACAGATGTTTGAAATCGTTGCTGTTGGTGCAATCGCCATCACGTTCGAGTTACGCATACCGTCTTTTTGAACTTTGGCACGTAACGTGTCCCAGTCCAGACGTTGAGTGCGGTCGACTTCGAACATGCGTTCAGGGCGAGTTTTCGCAACCAGATCAAGCGAGTCGATTGGCAGGATACCTTGATCCCACAATGAACCCTTGAATGTTTCGTATGTACCACGTTCAACAGCCAA
Organism: Acinetobacter sp. 40AMC3-4; assembly: GCF_049898185.1. Lineage (GTDB taxonomy): Bacteria > Pseudomonadota > Gammaproteobacteria > Pseudomonadales > Moraxellaceae > Acinetobacter. Next base: position 346,162 of record NZ_JAFCXG010000002.1, on the reverse strand, counting down.
ATCGCTAGAGGTTGAAATCGCGTAGTATGAGATTACTTCCATCGATTCATCAGCAAACTCAACCGCAGCATCAGAACCATAAGCAAGGTTCATCTCATACAGTGCATCCTGGAAGCCCATGATACCCATACCAACCGGACGGTGTTTCAGGTTCGAGTTGCGCGCTTGCGGAACAGCGTAGTAGTTGATGTCGATCACGTTGTCGAGCATACGAACCGCAGTTTTAACGGTACGTGCCAGTTTTTCGCGATCAAGTACACCACCTTGAACATGTTGTACCAGGTTAATCGAACCCAGGTTACATACCGCGATTTCTTCTTTGCTGGTGTTCAGCGTAATTTCTGTACATAAGTTAGAAGAGTGAACTACACCTACGTGTTGTTGTGGTGAACGCAGGTTACATACGTCTTTGAATGTGATCCACGGGTGACCAGTTTCAAACAGCATAGACAGCATTTTGCGCCACAAATCTTTTGCACGGATTTTCTTGTGCAACATGTTTGTTTCTTTGGCAATCGCTTCGTAATGTGCATAACGCTCAGCGAATTCTGCACCAGTCAAATCATGCAGATCAGGCGTTTCAGAAGGGGTGAACAAAGTCCATTCAGCATCTTCGAATACACGTTGCATGAACAGGTCAGGAACCCAGTTCGCAGTGTTCATGTCATGGGTACGACGACGGTCATCACCAGTGTTCTTACGCAGTTCAAGGAATTCTTCGATGTCCAGGTGCCAGGTTTCTAAGTATGCACATACTGCACCTTTACGCTTGCCGCCCTGGTTAACCGCAACAGCCGTATCATTCGCTACTTTAAGGAATGGAACAACACCTTGCGACTTACCGTTTGTACCTTTGATGTATGAGTTCAAGGCACGAACTGGCGTCCAGTCATTACCTAAACCACCTGCCCATTTAGACAGCATTGCGTTATCACGCATTGCGCCATAGATGTCGTACAGGTCATCATCAATTGTAGTCAAGTAGCAGCTAGACAACTGTGGACGAAGCGTACCTGAGTTAAACAGGGTGGGCGTCGATGCCATGTAGTCGAAGCTAGACAATAAGTTATAGAATTCGATTGCACGGTCTTCACGGTTTTCTTCATTGAGCGACAAGCCCATAGAAACACGCATAAAGAATAATTGCGGCAATTCGAAACGTACGCCATCCGAGTGGATGAAGTAACGGTCAAATAAGGTTTGTAGACCCAGGTAAGTAAACTGGTTAGAACGTTCCGGTTGAATCGCAGCAGCCAGTTTCGCCAGGTCAAAGTTCAGCAATTCTGGAGAAAGCAGCTCAAGCTCAATCCCTTTTTTCAGGTAAGTTTCCAGCGCATCGCCTTCAACTGTATCTACAGGTAGACCCAGGAATTTCAAACCAGTCGCAACCAGGTCATCACGCAATAAACGTGCAGTCACATACGTATAGTTAGGCTCTTGCTCGATACGGGTACGGGTCGCCATCATCATCGTGGTCGAGATGTCAGACTCTTTTACGCCGTTGTACAAGTTTTTCACAGTCTCATCGACAATGGCTTGTACATCAATCCCTTCAAGGCCTTCTGCTGCTTTAGTAACATGCGCAGTTAAAGCACTTAAATCTAGTGGCTTGAGTTTGCCTTCAGCATCGGTAATTTGCAGGGTCGGGTGATGATGTGCACCTAACTGTTTACGTGCTTCAGAACGTTGTTCACGGTAAATGACATAAGAGCGTGCAACTTTCTGTTCGCCCGTACGCATTAGCGCAAGTTCAACTTGGTCTTGAATTTCTTCAATATGAATCGTTCCGCCAGAAGGTAAACGACGTTTAAAGGTATTTAATACCATTTCCGTCAGTTGCTCGATACGATCATGGATCCGGCTCGAGTCAGCGCTTTGTTGGCCTTCAACCGCCAAAAACGCTTTACCAATTGCGACAGAAATTTTTTCTGCATCAAAAGCGGCAACATCACCGGTGCGTTTAATCACCTGAAGTTGACCAGGAGTTGAAGTGATTACGCTCATGTTAGCATAGCTCCATTGTCATCTATTTTTATGTTTATGGACCGTTTGAACTGGGCAAAATTCATGCCACAGTGTTTGAGGAATAAACACAAGACCTAGTGGTTTTAAAATTAATTGAACACAAGATACGGGAAAATTTAGGGTAGATCAATATTGACATTTAGCTAAATATTTTTCTTAAGTTGTGCTTTAATCCTTGTAAAAATATCGCTATTTTTATTGATTTTTGTATAAGCCTTATCAGGCAAGGCATAGCATAACAAAGTCCCAAGAAAGTGCTTATAGATAACACTGTGGATAACTAAAAAGTGCGGAATCAAGCAGTCATATTTTGTCCATGTAATAGTTGTGTAAATCGAAAATCAGATCTAAACCACTGTTTCAAGCATAATTGTCCAAAAAATGCACGATAAAATATTACAAAATGCTATCTTGATGTATCAGTTTGGTGAACGCTATCTTGTTTACAATGTAAACGTGTGTATATTGCAAGCATATTAAAAACGTATCTATTGGATTTCAAAAGGATACGCCTATAGCGTAGATCCACCAAATAAGGGGCAATACATGAGCCAAGAAGAAAAGTTACCCAAGATTTTAATTGTTGAAGATGACGAGCGTCTTGCCCGTTTAACGCAAGAATACCTCATTCGTAACGGACTTGAGGTGGGGGTAGAGCCGGATGGTAACCGTGCCATTCGTCGGATTATTGCCGAGCAGCCAGATATGGTGGTGCTGGATGTGATGTTGCCAGGTGCGGATGGCTTGACCATTTGCCGTGAAGTGCGTCCACATTATCATCAACCGATTTTGATGTTGACTGCGCGTACTGAAGACATGGATCAGGTTTTGGGTCTGGAAATGGGTGCAGATGACTATGTCGCTAAACCGGTTCAGCCACGTGTATTGCTGGCACGTATTCGTGCATTGCTGCGTCGTACTGACAAGGTGCCTGAAGATGAAGTGGCACAGCGCATCGAATTTGATGATCTGGTCATCGACAATGGCGGCCGTTCAGTGACCTTAAATGGCGATCTGGTTGATTTTACCAGTGCAGAATATGACCTGTTATGGTTGCTTGCATCGAATGCTGGCCGTATTCTCTCTCGCGAAGATATTTTCGAGCGTTTACGTGGTATCGAATATGATGGTCAAGACCGTTCAATCGATGTGCGTATTTCTCGTATCCGTCCAAAAATCGGTGACGATCCAGAAAATCCGAAGCGTATTAAAACAGTACGTAGTAAGGGTTATCTTTTTGTTAAAGAGACCAATGGTCTTTAAGCAAATGTGGTTTGTTGCTTGAACAAGCAGGATAAATTATAGGTGTTTAAACACAGTATATTTTTGCGTATATACGCAGGACTCGTCATCCTTGTCGTCTTGGTGGCGGTGTTCGGCTATTTGTTGGTACAGATTATCAACTATCAGCGTGCGCAAGAATATCGCGAATCCCTGACTGATGGTATGGCGTATATCATCAGTGAAGGGGTCGCACGCCAGCCAAATCTCCAGCAAAAGATGGATTGGGTTTCTGATGCCTCCGATTTGCTGGAATTACCTATCCATTATGTAGAAGCCAGTAAGGTCGATATTACCCGTGCTGAAGGGCGCCGTATTGCCGAACGAAAAGCGGTGGTGCGTTGGGACGCCGAATCAGGTATTGCCTATATTGTGGTTGGGCTGCGCGATGACCCGGGTCATTACCTTTATATTAAGGCCGACAGTATTACTGAGCGCCAGATGAAGGCCTTACCAGTCTTTATCCTGGACTATCTGGTCTACTATCCAGGTCAGGAAAAAGAATATCTGGCTCGTATTCAGGATTATTTTTCTTATCCGGTTTCTATCGAAAATGTCCAGAATCTACCTTTAGACTCCGAGCAAATCGGACGTCTGCGTCTGGATCACAGCATCATTTTATACCGCGACAATGCCTCTATTCGTGGTACCACAATTTCAATTATTTCACCGATTCCTGGTTCGACCTCGCAAGTATTGGTCATGGGGCCGGTACCCTTGTTTAACTGGATGCCATTCCAGTTGGCGACCGGTATTACCTTATTAAGCCTTTTTGTGTTGAGTCTGGGTGTTTATGGTCTTCTGGTTCCGATGCAGCGTAAGTTGCGTGAAGTCAGCTATGCCTTAAACAAAATGAAATCGGGTAATATGTCATTGCGTCTTCCTGTGGAAGGCAGTGACGAGATGTCTACACTGGCGTCTAGCTATAACAATATGTCAGATCATATCCAGCGTTTGATCGAAGCGCAGCGTGAGTTGATGCGTGCGGTGTCGCATGAGTTGCGTACACCGGTGGCACGAATCCGCTTTGGTGTGGAAATGATGGCGGATGAAGATGACTACGATTATCGTCTGCAACAGGTGGAACAGATTGATAAAGATATTGAAGCGCTGAATACCTTGATTGATGAGATCATGACCTATGCCAAACTGGAACAGGGCATGCCGTCGATTGAGTTTGAGCAAATCGATCTGTATGACGTACTGAATCAGGTGGCACAAGAAACTGAAGCGCTGAAAACCCAGAAAATCATCGAATTACATCCAATGCCTGTTGCGGTCACAGTAGAGGCGGAGCGTCGTTATCTGCATCGTGTAATTCAGAATCTGGTCGGCAATGCTGTACGTTATTGCGATAATAAAATCTTGATTAGCGGCGGTCTGGATCAGGATGGTCAGGCCTATGTTTGCGTTGAAGATGACGGGCCGGGGATTCCAGAAATAGATCGTGCCCGCATTTTTGAAGCCTTTGCCCGACTGGATGATAGCCGTACCCGTGCGTCGGGTGGTTATGGTTTAGGTTTGTCGATTGTCAGCCGGATTGCGTACTGGTTTGGTGGCACGATTCAGGTGGATCAAAGCCCGACGCTGGGTGGTGCGCGTTTTACCATGACCTGGCCGGCACAACGTTATGTCAAGAAGAGTAAGCGCAAAATGCTGGAAAAAAAGCCAGAGGAAGCGAGTGATCATTTAGCTTGATATTGTGTAAATGATTTTGGTCATAAAAAAACGATGCATCAGCATCGTTTTTTATTGGAAGAGATTTTATTCCTGAATGGTCGCATCAGGTTCAATGAGTGATTTGCCCTCTTTTAAGCTTTGTAGCGCTTCAGGGTTAAAGTCGATCAACAGTTTGGTGTTTTTCGCATCGACATTATAACGCTGAATCAGTTTTTGGTCGCCTGATAACGTTTCGACTTTATATTCGTCAGCGATATTCATAATGCCATCCAGATTGATGCTGGAAGAAGCATGGTCCTCTTGAAAAAGTGCATGGATGTCACGTAAGTCAAAAGCTGCCTGGCTTATGTTGGGATTTTTCTGGATGTAATTTTCTATATGGCTAACCAGTAATTGAGCAAATAAAAAATAATTAGGTCGATGGGAAAAGCGTAGAGACATGCAAGGACTCCTTATTGTTACTTTATTAATGTCATGATGTGGTTTAGAAATAGAAATAACATATTCTGAATCAGTCCGTTGAGCATGTTGCAAAAAGACACAATTGCCAATCCAAGATTACCAAGTAGCTGCAGGGGGTAAAGCAACAGTTAAATATAAAAAATCACATTAAATATCAAGTTAAATCAATTGGTTTGAAAGAAAAAATAGTTGTTAAAATAAGTTTTTATCCGATTTAACTTGGATTCAATAGTGAAAAAGACTATATCTAAATGGGTGGGCGAGAAAAGCAGCTCATCGATCAGCCTATTTTCTGGAAGTGCTCTTTATAGAAAAATTAATAGATAATTAAAATTTAATTTGGGAAAACGATTAAAACGAATTCTGAATGATTAAAGTCAAATTAAATCCTGAAATGTCTAAAAAATCATCCCAAAGACTAAGGCTTATAAACTAGCAAGTGAAATCCAAAATCAGGTACAATTGGCGGGATTAATTTTGTGTTTGGTGTATTTGAAGGCCAATACATACATTCTTTGTTAACAAATAGGCCTGCCAGGAGTTATCCCCGCATGAGTGCTATTACTCCATACGAATGGGCAATTATTGCCTTCGTGATCGGCGTTACATTTTTATGCGTCTTTATGCTGACTGTCCCATTACTCCTCGGGGGTAAATCATGGGGCCGTGCCAAGCAGGAGCAGTTTGAGTCAGGTGTAGTTAGCGCAGGTGGAGCTCGTATCCGCTTGTCTGCAAAGTTCTATTTAGTTGCAATTTTCTTTGTGGTGTTTGATTTAGAAGCACTTTATCTATATGCATGGGCAGTTTCTGTTCGTGAGGTAGGTTGGATTGGTTTTGCAACTGCAGCTATCTTTATCATAGTTTTACTTGTTGGTTTGATTTACGAATTATCGACAGGCGCACTCAATTGGGCACCTTCAGACAGACGTAAGGCAGCAGGAATTAAAGCTAAGATTGGTTCGCCAAATATGGATCTTGCAGAAATTACGCGCTTCAACTCGATTGAAGAATTGGTGATGGATCCAACGGGTCAAATCCCGGCTCAATCATCTGGTTTTGTGAAAAAGTCACAAACTCAATTATCTGATAAGGAGTAAGACGGGATGAAATATACATTAACCCGTGCGAATCCGAATGCTGACCAATATCCACTTCAGGAACGTATTGTTGTAGAAGATCCGTTGCTAGAAGAAGAAGTGAATAAAAATGTATTCATGACTCGCTTAGAGGATGTGGTACATACAGCAGTCAACTGGGGTCGTAAAAACTCAGTTTGGCCATTTAACTTTGGTACATCTTGCTGCTACGTAGAATATGCAACGACCTTGACCGGCGTGCATGACTTGTCACGTTTTGGTGCCGAGGTTATCCGTGCTTCACCGCGTCAGGCGGACTTAATGATTGTAGCGGGTACTTGCTTCGTAAAAATGGCGCCAGTAATTCAGCGTCTGTACGAACAGATGCTTGAACCAAAATGGGTCATTTCAATGGGTGCATGTGCCAACTCAGGTGGTATGTACGATATTTATTCAGTCGTACAAGGTGTGGATAAAATCATCCCGGTCGATGTGTATATTCCAGGTTGCCCACCACGTCCTGAAGCTTTGATTCAGGCATTGATGCTGTTGCAAGACCAGATTCAACTAGAGCGTCGTCCGCTTTCTGCGGTGATCGGTGATGATCTTAAGCCAGTGTATAAGCCAAAGATGATGCCGGAACGTGACCGTAAGAAAGACCAGCGTGTTGCTGTGAAAAATCTGCGCTCAATGGATGAAATTAAATAATTTAAACGACAGGTTGTTTTGTTGTGCACCCGCTATGGGTGTAATTGTCGTTTAGGTTGACTGAATTTGTATTAAATAGGAAGCCAAGCCAATGGCTGAAACTGACATTGCTATGCCAGAATCAACGCCTGTTGATTCACGCCCAGCATTTGCCATTATTGAAGAACTCAAAACCAAATTTGGTGAGAACTTCTTTGTGCAAACGACTTTCGAGGATTTCCCGACAGTCTGGGTTGAGCGCGCACGTGTACAAGAAGTTTTAATGTTCTTGCGTACAGTGTCACGTCCTTACGTGATGTTGTTCGACTTGTCAGCGGTAGATGAGCGTCTGCGTACGCACCGCGACGGTTTACCTGCGTCTGACTTCACAGTGTTCTATCACTTGTTGTCGCTCGAGCGTAATACTGACATTCGTATTAAAGTTGCCTTAGCAGAAAGCGATTTGAATCTTCCGACGGCAACCAATATTTGGCCAAATGCCAACTGGTACGAACGTGAAGCTTACGATATGTTCGGGATCAATTTCGAAGGGCATCCAATGCTCCGTCGTATCTTGTTGCCAACCTATTGGGAAGGTCATCCGCTACGTAAAGAATATTCTGCACGTGCGACTGAATATACGCCGTATTTGCAAGATAAAGCCAAACAGGACTACGAACAGGAACATCTTCGTTTCGTCCCTGAAGATTGGGGTATGAAGCGCGGCAATGCCGATGAAGACTTCATGTTCCTGAACTTGGGTCCGAACCATCCATCTGCGCACGGTGCGTTCCGTGTGATCTTGCAGCTGGACGGTGAAGAAGTGAAAGACTGTGTGCCTGACATCGGTTATCACCACCGTGGTGTGGAAAAGATGGCTGAACGTCAAACCTGGCATTCATTCATTCCGTATACAGACCGTGTCGACTACCTCGGTGGTTGTGCGCAAAACATGCCTTACGTGCTTGGCGTAGAGCAAATGGCGGGTATTACTGTACCTGACCGTGCGCAATGTATCCGCGTGATGATGTCTGAACTGTTCCGTATCAATAACCACTTGTTGTTCATTGGTACTGCGATTCAAGATGCCGGTGGTATGACGCCAGTCTTCTACATGTTTGCTGACCGTCAGAAAATCTATGACGCGATTGAAGCGATCACCGGTTATCGTATGCATCCGGCATGGTTCCGTATCGGTGGTACCGCACATGACCTTCCAAACAACTGGCAGCACCTGATCCGTGAAATTTTGGACTGGATGCCGAAACGTTTGAAGGAATATCATACTGCAGCGCTGAAAAACTCGGTGTTTGTGGGTCGTACCCGTAATGTTGCGCAATATGATGCAAAATCTGCATTGGCTTGGGGTGTAACAGGTACAGGTCTACGCGCTACAGGTATCGACTTTGACGTACGTAAATACCGTCCATATAGCGGTTATGAAAATTATGACTTCGAAGTGCCGGTTGAGTACGAAGGCGATGCCTATGCACGTGTCATCGTTCACTACCGTGAAATCGAAGAATCACTGAAAATTATCAAACAATGTTTAGATAATATGCCGTCTGGTGCGTACAAAGCAGACCATCCACTGGCTGTTCCACCACCAAAAGACAAGACATTACAAGATATTGAAACCTTAATTACGCACTTCCTGAGCGTATCTTGGGGTCCTGTAATGCCGGCGGGTGAAGCATCTGTGATGGCGGAAGTGGTGAAAGGCGCGTCGAACTACTACTTGACTTCAGACAAGTCAACTATGAGTTACCGTACCCGTATCCGTACACCAACCTTCACGCATTTACAGCAAATGCCTTCTGTGATTAACGGCAGCTTAATGTCTGACTTAATCATTTATTTAGCGACCATTGACGTCGTAATGGCTGACGTGGATCGCTAAGGGGTAAACGCATTATGATGATTTTGACTGATAAAAAGCCACGTGTGAATGTTGAAGGAATTTTGACTGCGGACGAAATTCACGATATCGAACATCACATGGGGCACTACCCATACCCACGTGCAGCGTGTCTAGATGCGCTGAAGTGTGTACAACGCCGTAATGGCTGGGTAGATGATGCGCAAATGAATGCCATCGCACAAATGCTCAGCATGAGCGTTGCAGACCTTGAAGGTGTGGCAACGTTCTATAACCGTATTTACCGTCAGCCGGTCGGTCGTCACGTAATTTTGTTATGTGATTCGATTGCGTGTTTCCTGATGGGTGCGGAAACTTTGGCAGAAGCATTCCAGCGCGAATTAGGCATTTCTTTTGGTCAAACGACTGCAGATGGTCGTTTCACTTTGCTGCCAATTTGCTGTCTGGGCAACTGTGACAAAGGTCCAACCTTGATGATTGATGAAGACACGCACGGTCTGGTTGAAGTGACTTCGGTGAAACAGCTGTTGGAGAAGTATGTATGAATACTGAACCAAAACCAATTTATGGCGACGGTAACCCGGAAACGCATCCATTAACATGGCGTTTAAGCAAACAAGCCAACGTACGTAATGCAGATGATTACGAAGCGCTGGAAGGTTATGCAGGCTTTAAAAAAGCACTGAGCATGTCGCCTAAAGATGTATTGGAAGTGGTTAAGGCAGCGACTGTAAAAGGTCGTGGTGGTGCAGGCTTCCCGGCAGGTATCAAATGGTCTTTGATGGCGCCAAACGACAACTCAGGTCCACGTTACCTGATTTGTAATGCCGATGAGATGGAACCAGGTACCTTTAAAGACCGTTTGTTGATGGAAGATCTTCCGCATCAATTGATCGAAGGCATGCTGATTGCAGGCTATACGCTTGAAGCAACACACGGTTATATCTTTATCCGTGGCGAGTACATTGAAGCTGCTCAGTACTTAAATGAAGCACTTGAGCAAGTTCGTGCCAAAGGTTACTTAGGGGATAACATCCTTGGTACAGGCTGGAACTTCGAGTTACACGTGCATACCGGTGCGGGTCGTTATATCTGCGGTGAAGAAACTGCATTGATTAACTCGCTAGAAGGTCGCCGTGCCAACCCGCGTACTAAACCGCCATTCCCGCAAGTTGCAGGTGCTTGGGGTCGTCCTACGATTGTCAACAACGTAGAGACCTACAACAACTTACCAGCCATCATGCTGCGTGGTCCTGAATGGTATATCAACTTGTCTGCGGGTAAGTCGAAAGATCCAGGCACCAAGATTTATGGTGCATCAGGTAAGGTAAAATTCCCGGGTCTATGGGAGCTTCCATTTGGTACGACAGCACGTGAAGTGATTGAAGACCATGCGGGTGGTATGCGTGACGGCTTAAAACTGAAAGCATGGTTACCGGGTGGTGCATCGACTGACTTCCTGGCTGCCGAGCATATTGATCTTCCTATGGATGCGGAAAGCATCATGAAAGCAGGTTCGCGTTTAGGGACTTGCTTACTGATGGTGGTAGATGAAACCCAATGTATGGTTTCAGCGACACGTAACCTCGAAGAATTCTTTGCACGCGAATCATGTGGTTTCTGTACGCCTTGCCGTGATGGCTTACCTTGGGCTGTGAAAGCGCTGAAAGCACTGGAAGATGGCACAGGTAAGAAAGAAGATATCGATCACTTACAAGAACTGACTCGTAAGCTTTGGATTGGTAAAACTTTCTGTGCCCACGCACCGGGTGCAATGGAGCCGCTTATGGGCGCACTCAAATATTTCCGTGGCGAATTTGAAGCGAAGGTTGTGAATGCCGCCGCTCAAACCAGCAACGTAGAACAAGCTTAAGGAATTCGACTATGGCTACAATTCATGTCGATGGCAAATCGTATGAAGTCAACGGCTCGGAAAACTTGCTACAAGCATGTTTGAGTCTTGGCATTGATATCCCATACTTTTGTTGGCATCCATCCTTAGGTTCTGTCGGTTCTTGCCGTCAATGTGCCGTGACCCAGTACGCGAATCCAGAAGATACGCGTGGCCGTTTGGTCATGTCATGTATGACGCCAGCATCTGACAATACCTACATCTCGATTGAAGACAAAGAAGCCAAAGATTTCCGTGCTTCGATTGTTGAATTCTTGATGACCAACCATCCGCACGACTGTCCAGTCTGTGAAGAAGGGGGTCACTGTCATTTACAAGATATGACTGTAATGACGCAGCATGACCGTCGTCGCTACCGTTTCACGAAGCGTACCCATTACAACCAGGAGCTTGGCTCATTCATTTCTCACGAAATGAACCGTTGTATCGCGTGTTACCGTTGTGTGCGTTATTACAAAGACTACGCAGGTGGTACGGACTTCGGCGTGTATGCCAATGCATCACGTGTGTACTTCGGTCGTCCTGAATCAGGTACTTTAGAGTCTGAATTCTCGGGCAACCTGACTGAAGTATGTCCAACAGGTGTATTCACCGACAAAACTCATTCGGCTCGCTACAACCGTAAATGGGACATGCAGTATGCGCCAAGCGTATGCCAAGGCTGTTCTTCAGGTTGTAATATCTCTCCGGGTGAACGTTATGGCGAACTTCGCCGCGTAGAAAACCGTTATAACGGTGAAGTCAACCAGTACTTCTTATGCGACAAAGGCCGTTTCGGTACAGGTTATGTGAACCGTGAAGACCGTCCGCGTCAACCACAATTCCGTCAAGGTGCAACTGTTGAAACTGTTTCAGTGGATGCAGCACTAGACACGGTCATTGCAAATATCCAGGGCAAAAAAGTATTGGGTATTGGTTCACCGCGTGCATCACTTGAGTCGAACTTCGCACTTCGTGAGTTGGTGGGTCAAGAGAACTTCTCAACAGGTCTATCTCAAAAAGAGCAAAACCTGGTTGAACTTGCTGCTTCTATCATGCAAACCGAGGGTGTTTACAACCCGAACATGCGTGAAATTGAAAGCTACGATGCTGTGTTAATTTTGGGTGAAGACCTCACACAAACTGCGCCACGTATGGCTTTATCTGTTCGCCAGGCTGCGAAAAATAAAGGCAAAGAGATGGCGGCAGAGCGCCGTACGCAAGAGTGGTTGGCTGAACCGGTACAACGTATTGCACAAGATGCGAAATCTCCGATTTACATCCTGGCTGCGACACAAACCCGTTTGTCTGATGTTGCTGAAGGTGAAGTGGTTGCTTCTCCAAACGACATCGCACGTTTAGGTTTTGCAGTTGCTGCAGCAGTTGCGGGTGAAACGATTCTTGGTTTAGATGACGATGCCAAAGCATTTGCACAAACCATTGCGGACACTTTAAAAGCTGCGAAGAAACCACTGATCATCTCAGGTACAAGCTTGCAAGATCCTGCCATTATGGAAGCTGCTGCACAAGTTGCACAGAATCTGGGTAATGCAGGTCTGACCTTGACGGTTCCTGAAGTGAACTCGATGGGTATGGCAATCTTGGGTGGTCAAAGCCTGGAGCAAGCATTTGCACAAGATTACAATACTGTGATTGTGGTTGAAAACGACCTTTACCGTCGTCTTCCTGCTGCACAGGTCGATGCTGCACTTGCAGGCAAAGATGTGATCGTACTGGATCACTCTGAAACTGCAACAGTGAAAAAAGCCGACATCGTACTTTCTGCTGCATCGTTTGCTGAAGGTGATGGTACTGTCGTTTCTCAAGAAGGCCGTGCACAACGTTTCTACCAAGTGTATGACCCAAGCTACTACAATCCTGAATTGGCGATCAAGGAATCTTGGCGCTGGTTACACGCTCTGGAAACAGGCGTAAAAGGCAAAGCGATTTCTTGGACTTTACTGGATGATGTGATCGAGTCAGTGGCGAAAAACGTTCCTGCGCTTGAAGGCATTCTGGATGTTGCACCTGATGCGGGCTTCCGTGTTCATGGCTTGAAAGTGGCACGTGAACCACGTCGTTACTCAGGTCGTACTTCAATGCGTTCGCCATTGTCTGTACATGAGCCGAAACAGCCTACAGATAAAGACTCCGCATTAACATTCTCGATGGAAGGTTATGTCGGAGACCAGACTCCATCTCCACTGGTTCCATTTGCATGGTCTGCAGGCTGGAACTCGCCACAAGCTTGGAGCAAGTTCCAGGAAACTGTAGGTGGTTCACTCAAAGGTGGTGATTCAGGCGTTCGTTTATTCGACCGTTTGGCAAAACGTCCGGCACGTACCTTCGTGGCACCGGCACCTGTTCTGGTCAATGCTGAAAGCTTCCGTCTGGTACCAATGCACCATATCTTTGGTTCAGGTGAATTCACGGTAAAAACACCAGCGATGGAAACGCGTATTCCTGAAGCGGTATTTGCAGTGGGTGAGCAGGATGCAGCGCGCCTGAATGTTCAAGATGGTCAGACAATCACGGTGAAAGCAGGTGAGACATCAATCGTTCTTCCAGTTCAAGTGATTGAATATTTACCGACAGGTTATATTGGCTACCCAATCGGTCTGGCACCGACGGTATCTCTTGCAGAGCCTGTTTCAGTCGCGGTAGGAGTGTAATTCATGGAACAAGAATTAATCCGTCAAACGCCGCTGTGGGCTGAAAACTGGCCAATTGCCTATTCAGTCATTCAAGCGATTGTGATCTTGCTGGTTGTAGTACTGATCGCTGCGTTGATGTCTTTTATTGAACGTCGTTTACTCGGCTTGTGGCAAGACCGTTACGGTCCGAACCGTGTTGGTCCGGGTGGTATGTTCCAGATTGTTGCCGACATGCTGAAAATCATGTTCAAGGAAGACTGGACACCTAAGTTTGCTGACAAATTGACTTTCCGTATGGCGCCAGCAGTTGCGATGGCAACTGCGGTGCTGTCGTTCATGGTTATTCCTGTATCACCTTATTTAGGTGTAGCAGACATGAACATCGGCCTGTTGTTCTTTATGGCAATGGCGGGTATTGCAGTTTATGCAGTCCTGTTCGGTGGCTGGTCATCAAACAACAAATATGCCTTACTGGGCGGTTTACGTTCTGCGGCTCAAACCATTTCGTATGAAGTGTTCCTGGGGATCTCGTTGATGGGTGTGGTGGCAATTGCCGGTTCATTCAACATGCGTGAAATCGTTGAAGCGCAAAAAGATGTCTGGTTTGTGATTCCTCAGTTCCTTGGCTTCCTGATCTTTGTGGTTGCGGGTGTTGCGGTCACGCACCGTCACCCATTTGACCAACCAGAAGCAGAACAGGAATTGGCAGAAGGTTACCATGTTGAATACGGCGGTATGAAGTGGGGGATGTTCTTCGTTGCGGAATACGTCAACGTGGTACTGATCTCTGCATTGATCGTGACTTTATTCTTCGGTGGCTGGCTTGCGCCATTCAACCTTGATATTCCGTTCCTTCCAGCAGCATTCTGGTTCATTATCAAAACAGCATTCTTTGTAATGATGTTTGTACTGGCGCGTGGTTCATTAATGCGTCCACGTTATGACCAGGTGATGAACTTTGGTTGGAAAATTTGCTTGCCATTGGCGTTGGTTAACCTTTTGGTAACTGGTGCTGTGATTCTGATGAATCAGGCCTAAGACAGCAGGGAGAACAAAATGTTTAAATTTCTAGCTGGATTCGGGTCAATCGTTCGTTCGTTGTGGATGGTGTTCAGCCACGCAACACGTAAACGTGACACCATTTTATATCCGGAAGTGCCGGCCGAAGAAATCGTGCCACCACGCTTCCGTGGTCGTATCGTATTGACGCGCGACCCTGATGGCGAAGAACGCTGTGTGGCATGTAACCTGTGTGCGGTTGCCTGTCCGGTAGGCTGTATTTCACTACAAAAAGCAGAACGTGAAGATGGTCGCTGGTATCCGGAATTTTTCCGTATCAACTTCTCGCGTTGTATTTTCTGCGGTATGTGTGAAGAAGCGTGTCCAACCACTGCGATTCAGATGACCCCGGACTTCGAGCTTGGCGAATATGTTCGTCAGGACTTGGTCTATGAAAAAGAACACCTGCTGATTTCTGGTCCTGGTAAATATCCTGACTATAACTTCTACCGTGTAACCGGTATGGCAGTTGCAGGCAAGGACAAAGGTCAAGCACAGCGTGAAAGTGCACCTGTTGATGTACGGAGTCTATTACCATGATGTGGCCATTTTATTTAATGGCCCTCGTGGCCATTGTCTCTACGGTTCGCGTGGTGACTAACGCGAATCCGGTACATGCTTTATTAAGCCTGATCGTGTCATTGCTTGCAGTCGCAGGCATGTTCCTGATCGTCGGTGCGCCATTCGCTGGTGCGCTGGAAGTGATCGTTTATGCGGGCGCGATCATGGTGTTGTTCGTGTTCGTGGTAATGATGCTGAACCTGGGTGAGCAGACCGTTGAACAAGAACGTAAATGGTTGACTTCATCGGCTTGGGCTTATCCGGCGTTGATGAGCTTCCTGATCGGTTTGGTGCTGGTATGGGTATTAAACTCTGATTACACACAAGCTTCACTGGTAATGGGTACAGAAATGGTGGGCCCGAAAGCAGTGGGTCAAGCACTCTTTACGCAATACTTGTTGTTGGTTGAAGTTGCCGCGATGTTATTGCTTGCTGCCTTGGTAGCTGCATTCCATTTGGGTAAACGTGAACCAGATGCAGAAGAGGAAAAAGAATAATGGGCAACATCCCTTTAGAGCATGGTTTGATCGTTGCATCTATTCTCTTTGCACTGGGTTTTTACGGTGTAATGGTGCGACGCAACCTACTATTTATTTTAATGAGCCTTGAAATCATGATGAACGCTGCTGCTTTAGCGTTCGTCCTGGCGGGCAGTGCATGGGCACAGCCAGATGGTCAGATCATGTTTATCCTGATCCTGACGCTTGCTGCGGCAGAGGCTTGTATTGGTCTTGCGATCGTCCTTCAGTTCTATCATCGCTTCCATCACCTGGATGTGGATGCTGCTAGTGAGATGCGCGGATGAGTTATTTATATCTAACAATTTTATTTCCGCTCATTGGTTTTGTCCTGTTAGCGGCGGGGCGTAACAAGCTTCCGGAATCTGTTGCAGCAATGATTGGTGTCGGTGCAGTCGGTTTATCTGCACTGTTCGCACTGATTGCGGGTATGGACTTTGTGAATAATGGTTCAACTGCAGTTGTGCAACATCTCTGGACCTGGTTCAGTGTTGGCGGTTTTGCTCCGGGCATCAGCTTGCAGCTGGATGGCTTGTCTTTATTGATGCTGGGCATGGTCACTGGTGTGGGTTTCTTAATTCACATCTTTGCATCATGGTACATGCGCGGTGAAGAAGACTTCGCACGTTTCTTCTCTTACTTCAACCTGTTCGTTGCAAGCATGTTATTGCTGGTATTGGGTGACAACCTGGCGTTGTTATTCCTGGGTTGGGAAGGCGTAGGTCTGTGTTCATACCTGCTGATCGGTTATTACTACCAGAACCCTGCAAACGGTCTGGCGGCAATCAAGGCATTTACCGTGACCCGTATCGGTGACGTATTCTTGCTGATTGCCATGTTCCTGATCTTCCAGCAATTCGGTACCTTGAACATTCAGTACATCGTTGAAAATGCAGCGACTGTAATGACCCAAAGTTCATCTCTGACCATCTGGACAGCATTGTTATTGTTCTTGGGTGCGGCGGGTAAATCTGCACAGATCCCGTTACAAACATGGTTAGCCGATGCGATGGCAGGTCCAACACCTGTTTCTGCATTGATCCATGCTGCAACGATGGTAACAGCGGGTGTTTACCTGTGCTGCCGTCTATTCGCAGTCTTTGAACTTGCACCAGAAGTGATGGTATTTATTTCGATCACAGGTGCGGTGACCTTGCTTGTGGCTGGTTTTGCTGCACTGGTTCAAACCGACATCAAACGTATTCTGGCATACTCAACCATGAGTCAGCTCGGTTATATGTTTATGGCGGTAGGTGCTGAAGCATACCAGGCAGGTCTGTTCCATATGCTGACTCACGCATTCTTCAAGGCATTATTGTTCTTGTCGTCTGGTGCGGTGATTCTGGCTTACCATCACGAACAAAACATCTTCAAGATGGGCGGTCTGTTCTACAAGAACAAATTCCTGTTTGCATGTTTCGCGATTGGTGGCGGTGCATTGGCAGCGATTCCATTCCTAACGATTGGTTTCTTCTCAAAAGATGCGATTCTTGCTGCAGTCTGGACGCAAAGTCATATTGCTGGTTTACCAGTGTATAACACGCTGTACTGGGTGGGTGTTGCAGGTGCATTCTTAACGTCTATTTATACATTCCGTTTAATCTGGGTTGTATTCTTCGGCAAAGAAAACACGCCTTATCATGAAATCAAAGGTGCAACTTACTGGGCGCCACTGGCGATTCTTGCTGTACTTTCAACAGGTCTCGCGATCGTACTAAAAGCACCGGTAATGAGTATTCTGGATGCTGCACAAATTCCAGCCTTCATTATTCCTGAAGCGCTTGAAGCAGGTGCACATGGTGCTGAATACATCGCAATTGCTGTTGCTTTGACAGGTCTTGCAGTGGGTGTAGTACTGTTCGCTTTTGCTTACAATGCAGTCAAACGTTTTGCAGCCACTTCTGTAGGTGCTGGCCTGGTCAACATCTGCCGTAATGCATTAGGTTTCGATACGCTGTATGACCTCATTTTCGTGAAGCCATATTTAATGTTCGCGAAGATCTTTGGTCGTGATCCTATTGATGGCCTATGGCTGGTACTTCCTGCACTTGTTAAAGGTGGTCACAGCTTTACAAGTTCACGTCAAACCGGTTCACTGCGTGAATATGCATCTAGTATGGGGCTCGGTGTCGTTGTCCTACTGATGATCTTGATCGTGATTCAGGTCGTGGGGAAATAAAATGGAAGCTCCAAACAATATTATTTTGCCGGCTCTGATCCTCATTCCGTTCATTGCAGGTTTCATATGCTGGTTGGTCGATAAACTCGACCAACACTTGCCGCGTTATATCGCGCTGATCGGTATGCTGGTGACCTTGGTCTTGACCATCGTCCTTTGGCAGACTGGTACTTACAACTATGAATTAGGCGGTGCTACACCTTCGTGGGCTGCCGAATTCAAATTGCCTTGGATTCAAACCCTGGGCATTAACATTCACTTAGCAGTGGATGGTTTATCACTTCTTATGGTTGGCTTGACTGCACTCCTGGGTGTATTGGCAGTAGGCTGTTCATGGGGCGAGATTCAAAAGAACGTTGGTTTCTTCCACTTGAACCTTTTATGGTCTTTAGGTGGTGTCATCGGTGTGTTTCTGGCGATTGACTTATTCCTGTTCTTCTTCTTCTGGGAGATGATGCTGGTGCCGATCTACTTCCTGATTGCCCTTTGGGGTCATAAAGGGGCAGAGGGCAAGTCACGTGTTTATGCAGCTAACAAGTTCTTCATTTACACGCAGGTTGCCGGTTTGGTGATGCTGATTGGTATCCTTGGTCTGGTGACTGTGGGCTATACCATGACGGGTGAAATCCGTTTCGACTATAACTATCTATTAGGTGTGGCGAATACGCTTGATGCTCAGGCGCCAGCGGTGGCTTATGCATTCATGATCTGTTTATTCATCGGTTTTGCGGTAAAACTTCCAGTTTTCCCATTACACGGCTGGTTACCAGATGCGCATGCGCAAGCACCAACAGCGGGTTCTGTCGATCTTGCGGGTATCTTGATTAAGACTGCGGCGTACGGTTTATTACGTTTCGTGATTCCGTTCTTCCCGGCAGCGTCTGCACAGTTTGCAGACTTCGCAATCATTCTTGGTTTAATCGGTATTTTCTACGGTGCTTGGTGTGCTTTCCAGCAAACCGACATGAAACGCCTGTTGGCTTATACCTCTATTTCACACATGGGCTTCGTTTTACTTGCGATCTACGCAGGTAACATCCTGACCTTCCAAGGTCTGATGATCATGATGTTGGCACATGGTATTTCATCTGCTGCACTGTTCATTATGTGTGGTCAGGTATATGAGCGTGTGCATACGCGTGATATGCGTTTGATGGGTGGTATGCGTGGTCAATTCCCGTATCTTGCATTCTTCCTGATGTTCTTCGTTGCGGCGTTGGTGGGTATTCCAGGTCTAGGTAACTTCATTGGTGAGTTCCTGATCCTGATGGGTGCTTATGCGAAATTTCCGGCGTTTACCATTCTTGCGGCAATCAGCTTGGTATTTGCGGGTTTGTACGGTTTGATCCTGATTCACAAAGCCCTGTTTGGTGTACCAAATGAAGCACAACAGCAGCACTATACAAATCCATTAAAAGATCTAAATGCACGTGAAATCGCATTATTGTTGATCTGTGCGTTTGGTCTACTTTGGCTTGGTCTATATCCACAAAGCTTCCTTGACGTTTCTAACTCAAGCATGGCGTGGTTAGCGAATAGCTACATTCCAGTTCAAGAAGTGGTTGAAGTTGCTGATCAAGTAACGACTCAACTTGAAAATGTGGAGATCCAATAAGCCATGAACTTCACAATGTCTTTTTCTGAGCTTATGCCTCTAGCACCTGTGATGATCGTGTCGTTAACTGCGATCGTCGTGATGTTGCTGACCGCAATCAAGCGTAACCATAACTTGGTGGCTACCACCACGGTGATTGGTTTAAACCTTGCTGCGTTCTATATCATTTTCGTTTTGTTGGCAGGCGTGTTTGCACCTGCCAACGTGATGAATCTGTTCATCGTAGATCCATTTACGATGCTGTACCAGTTTGTGATCCTGATTGCTGCACTTGCATGTGCAACGCTATCTCACGCGTATATCGAAACCTATAAAGATAACCGTGAAGAGTTATATATCCTGATGCTGACATCCGTTGCGGGTGCCATGCTAATGGTGGCTAGCTCACACTATGCATCATTCTTTATCAGCCTTGAGTTGATGTCGATTCCTGTATATGGCTTGTTGGCATATACACATCAACGTTCTCAATCGCTTGAAGCGGGTGTGAAATATCTGGTGCTTTCAGCAACTGCGTCAGCAATGCTGCTCATGGGTATGGCATATATTTATGCATATACAGGTACTTTAAGTTTCGTGGCTGAACCAGGCAAACTGTTTACTGTATTCAGTCAACCGGCTGTCGTGATTGGTCTGGCATTAATTGTATTTGCAGTAGCATTTAAATTATCGCTGGCACCATTCCACAAATGGACACCAGACGTATATGCTGGTGCACCAGCGCCAATCGCGACTTTCCTTGCGACTGTTGCGAAAGTAGCCATGATTGGTCTGTTTGTTCGTTATGCGTTGTCTTCGGGTCTAATTCTGGCAGACAGCTTCGTCACGATCATCTCAATTATTGCGGTTCTGTCTATCCTTGCAGGTAACTTGCTGGCGGTTCGCCAAGTGAACTTGAAACGTATCTTGGCATACTCTTCAATTGCACACTTTGGTTATTTGCTGGTTGCCATCGTAAGTTCACGTAATACGGATTTCTTACAAGTTCAAGGTTTCGCGACTTTTGAAAGTGTAAACGTCTACGTGATTACCTATGTATTAACCACGATCGGTGCGTTCGGTGTCGTTACGCTGATGTCTAGTCCGTATAACAATACGGATGAAGCGGGTGGCTTGGCTGAATACCGTGGTCTGTTCTGGCGCCGTCCAGTCTTGACTGCTGTATTGACGGTGATGATGCTGTCTCTTGCAGGTATTCCTTTAACTGCCGGCTTTATCGGTAAGTTCCTGGTGATTAAAACTGCGGTTGCAGGCGAAGCCTGGTTCCTGACTGCGATGGTTATCTTGGGTTCTGGTATCGGTCTATACTACTACCTGCGCGTAATGGTTGTGCTTTACATGACACCACCTGAAACACCACGTTTAGATGCGGTGAATCATTGGGGTCAAAAAGTGGGCGGTATCATGGTACTTCTTGCTGCGCTTGCGGTACTTGTGATCGGTGTCTACCCAGATCCAGTAATTGCAGTATCTAAATATGCATTCTTTGCCATGTCACCTGAATTGCAACAGTTCATTTTCACTTTGGTTCAAAGTGGTTTTAACTAATATCTGCAAAGATTGACGTTATTACAAAAAAGCCTCCATGATTGGGGGCTTTTTTATTTATACAAATCAATAAAAGCCTTTATAATAGCGGAAATTTATCTTTAACCTTTTAGGTGTTCTCCCGTGGCAATCCATGAAATCCGTCATCCACTCATTCGACATAAGCTTGGTTTACTCCGTCGTGCAGATATCAGTACCAAGAATTTCCGTGAGTTAGCTCAAGAAGTGACCATGCTTCTAACTTATGAAGCAACTAAAGACCTGCCAATGGTTGAACATGACATTGATGGCTGGAATGGTGCTGTTACAGTTGACCGTATTGCGGGTAAAAAAATCACGGTTGTGCCAATTCTACGTGCCGGTATTGGCATGCTCGACGGTTTCCTGAACCTGATTCCAAGTGCAAAAGTATCGGTACTTGGTTTAGAGCGTGATGAAGAAACTCTGGAAGCACGTACCTATTATAAAAAACTGGTTCCAGACGTACAAAACCGTATCGCGATGATCATTGATCCAATGTTGGCGACAGGTTCTTCTTTAGTGGCTGCAATTGATGTACTGAAAGCCAGCGGCTGTAAAGACATTCGTGTGATGGTTCTGGTTGCTGCACCAGAAGGCATTAAGCGCGTAGAAGCTACGCATCCGGATGTCGTGATTTTTACGGCTTCTATCGATAATGGTTTAAATGAAAATGGTTATATCGTTCCAGGTCTTGGCGATGCTGGCGATAAAATCTTTGGTTCAGTTCAAAAAGACTAATTTTTGAATATGATGAAAAAAGGGGCTACTACAGCCTCTTTTTTATATAATGTAGACAGGGCATTTTCAGGATAGGACAATAGCATGAAAGATGAATTGTATCAGGGCAAAATCAAACAGTATGATCCTGCCAAAGGTTTCGGTTTTATTGGCTGCGCTGAGGGAGATGTATTCTTCCATATTTCAGACTTCCCTGCGGCAGAAGGCGAGCCAAAACGTAATGAACGCGTGAAATTTAATGTTGTTGAAAATGGCGATAAGTACAAAGCGATCAAGATTGAACGTGTCGAAGACAACTCAAAGAAAGCTAAAAAAACCAAAGTGGCAACACACAATAAATCAATTACATCGGCATTGTTAAATAACTTCCGTGGTTAATGGATTATTCTCATAATTAATCTTTTTTAATCACATTTAAAAAGAGGCTTTCGAGCCTCTTTTTTTATAGCACCACCGCTTACATATTTAAAGAGACAGATAACACATAAAAAATCCACCGAACAGCAACAATGCTGAACATTTCCTTGGGCTTAGAATACAAATTAAATGAAGTCTATAGAGAAAAGTGTCATGTTTAGGGATGGAAAAATTAAAACTTACGATTCCGAACGTGGTATGGGTACTTTGGAGTTGATAGGAGAAGCTCAAGATTTAAGTTTCAAGTTACAGGATTTACCTTCGCCTGAAATTGAGCCACAAATTGGAGATCGGCTTAAATTTAGAATCATTCCCCAACAAGGCAGCATGACATTAGACAACATGGTACGTCTAGATATTAAAGTGCAGGATGAATTTGTGCCAGAAGTCGTCGCCTTGCAATCCTTGGCACCCACAGTCGCTGTTCCTGTACGTAATTCACTTTTCTTTAGTCCGACCCTTTGGTTGGCAATGGCATCAGCTGTTGGGTTTATGATTTTTGGTGAAGTATAAATAAAAAAGAAATTTTAATTTTTTACTTTTAACTAGGGATCTATTCTTCCGCTATAAGATGCACATCTAGTTTTTGTGTTTCTGCTTTAGAGAATTTTACAAAAGATTTTCATTCTCTTTTTGATT
The DNA here is from genome assembly GCF_049898185.1 of Acinetobacter sp. 40AMC3-4. GTDB lineage: Bacteria > Pseudomonadota > Gammaproteobacteria > Pseudomonadales > Moraxellaceae > Acinetobacter. The sequence goes on along the minus strand of NZ_JAFCXG010000002.1, from coordinate 323,232 downwards.
ACAATGATAAAAAATATTAAAGATAAGAGCGAATTATGTTTCAAGAGGGGAAAATCAAAACCTATAATGAAGATCGTGGTTTTGGTTTTATTCAGATCGAAGGGCAATCCAAAGATTTATTTTTCCATGTCAAAGACTTTCCCAATAAAAATATTCCGCCAAAAATGGGGGAAAAATTAAAGTTTTTGATTGTGGAAGATAATGGAAAGTTTAAGGCAAACCATATTGTTCGCTTGGATATTAAGCAAGAAGTTCCTGTTACACAAAACAATGATCTACATAGAGATATTGAAACCAGAGCTTCTCTACGTTATGAAAAGAAAAAATCATCAACTACATCAAAAATAATCACACTATCAGGACTGGTGATTATGGTGATTCTTGCTGTTCTTGTTTATAACAAATACCAAAGCTACCAAATTCGAAAACAGCAAAAGCTGGAAAGACTGATGGTAGAGCAGCAACGAATTGTCGCTGAGCAACGAGCAGCGCAAGGTGATCTACCTATGCAAGGATTATCTGAGCAGGGCAGGAAGAACCTGGAAAATCGCGGCACTGAGTTAAGAAGCCAAAGTAACCCCGTTAATCCGAAAACTTCAGAAACGGCTGCACCATCTGTATCTCAATTTAAATGCGATGGTCGAGAACACTGTAGTCAGATGGGTTCTTATGAGGAAGCATTATTTTTCATTCGTAACTGTCCAAATACTAAAATGGATGGTGACGGCGATGGGATACCATGTGAAAGTCAGTTTTGATGAATCCTAAAAAAGCACCTGAAGGTGCTTCTAATATTTTAGCTTTCACAAAAATTCATAAAGGCTCTCAGACCTGGACCCTGATATTTCTGGCGATGTACCAGCATGAACAGCGGACGAGTCAGCGACCAGAATGGTGTATCCAGAATTACCAGTTGACCTTTTTCACGTAAAGGCTCAATCGCAAGTTTGGAAATGCAGGACATACCAATTCCGCCCGCTACAATTTTTAAAATCGCTTCATTATGACCGAGTGTTAGACGGATATTGGCATCTGGTACATCTTTCAAGATGGTATTGTCAAACACCTCACGGGTACCTGAACCTTCTTCACGCAAAATCCATTCTACAGATTTGAAATCTTCAGCGGTTAGTTCACGGTTCAATTGCGCAAGAGGGTGGTCTGGCGCACAGCACACAGCCAGCTCATCATCACGCCAATGGATACATTGGAGCTGTGGCAAATGACATGAACCTTCAATTAAGGCAAGATCCAGCTGGAACTGATTCACCGCTTCAATCATTTGACGGGTATTACCGACTTGAAGCTGTAAATGTGCTTGCGGCTTGATTTTCAAGAAATCGGCCATCAGGTCAGGAATCAGGTAATCTGAAATCGTCAGGGTTGCACCCAAACGTAAATCGATACTTTGAAGCTCACCTTTAGCGACTTGTTCAAAAGATTCACAACGACCTAAAATTTCCAGGGCTTGAGGGAGAAGAAAGCGCCCTAGGTCATTTAGCTGTAAACGTTTGCCTAGACGGTCAAATAGTGGAGCACCCAGACCATCTTCCAGATCTGCTAAAGCCATACTAGCCGCACTTTGTGTAAGCTTGACGGCATCGCTAGCCTTCGTTACGGTACCCTCTTGTGCCACTGCTACAAAAACAGCCAATTGGCGTAAAGTCATGCGCATGAGTAGAGCCTTAACATTTAAAAAATATTAATAAATTATGTTGCCATGCTACCATGAGCATAGTCTTTCATGCCACGTTGAAATCATGTCAATTGAAAAATTTACCCGAGAAAAAGTTTTATCTGTACACCGTTGGACCAATACATTATTTAGTTTTACGATGACACGCCCAGCACATTTCAAATTCACGGCAGGGCAGTTTGCGCGTATTGGTTTACAAGTGGGGGATGAACTGGTGGTTCGTGCCTATTCGGTAGTGTCATCTCCTTTTGATGAAACTCTGGAGTTTTTCTCGATTGTCGTTCCAGAAGGTAAATTTACTTCCAATTTACAGCACCTCAAAGTCGGGGATGTGCTGCATCTGGAAAAAATTCCTTATGGTTATCTGACTCTGGCACGTTATCAATTGCCTTTGCCTAAAGACTTGTGGTTACTGGGTACCGGCACAGGGCTGGCACCGTTTATTTGTATGTTGCAAGACTTTGAAACCTGGAGCAAATACGAAAAAATCAATCTGGTTTATAGTGTGCGCACCCGGGCAGAACTCGCTTATGTAGACCGGATTCAGGAAATCGCCGAGACCTTTGGTGAAGGACATACCGGTTTTAAGTTTATCCCGATTATTACCCGTGAGCCTGATGCACCTTTGCACGACCGTTTACCGATTTTGATTGCCAATGGTGAGCTGGAAAAGGCAGCAGGTATCGCGTTTAATCCGGAAACGACGCATGTCATGCTTTGTGGTAACCCGGATATGGTCGATGATACCAAAGAAGCTTTAAAAGCCCGTGGCCTGACCATGAACCGCCGTGGTGAAGGCAATATTGCAGTCGAGAATTACTGGTAAGGTTGAAGGATTTATGAGCAAAACCCCCTGCTTGAAGGCAATGCGGTTCCTTTAACAGGAGCGGCATTGTGATCTAAGGGATAACGGTTTTTTAACATTTTGACTCTCCGAAGCCTTGTAGGCCTCTCTAAAACAAACTACCTATCCCTGTCTAAGTTCCGACAGCCCAGCCGGATAATGCTCTTGTCCCCAGTGCTGATCGGTCTGGTGAAATAGCCACTCCACAGAATCTGCACCAAGATGTTTACGTGTATTGGTTAGACTAATGCGCGTCAGCAAGTCATAAGAGGCTAACCACTGAGTGCAAATATTGAGTCTTCTTGCTGCTTCATGGATGAGGACATCACGGAAAATCGCCATTCCAAGAACCAGCCAAAGTACCTGATCCGCAGGCAAGCACCGCCTGCGAATAGTCGCGGGACTGCTCAACCTAAGTGTGGACTTGACCCACTCAACGGGGATATTGTGAATAAAAGTACTCAGATTCGAGAGCTTAAACAGATTGTTAAGATCTAAAATATCCTGCTGAAATACCATAAAAAAATCCGATGCCAAACCTGACATCGGATTCTCTAATGAATTCCAAAATGATTCAAATGCTTAAGTAAACAGCATTGCCCATTGCGGAGGTTTTTTCGATTCAAGCTTAATGCACAAACATATCCATTGATTCACGGATTTCCTGAATGGCGGTTTCGACATCGGGACTGAGCCAGGTCGGTTCAAAAAATCCGGCATAGTGCTCAATACGGTCTGCAGGCACCACCAGGCGCACTGGACAGTCTTCTTCCAGTAAACGCCACGGAATAATCGGCACTTCATTATCCAACCATGCCGTTACATCTCGAATATCGATAATCATCGCATTGACACAGTCCGGAAAAGGCATCACGGAAAATTCTTCGGTACGACGGCGGAAATATTCCAGATCCTGCCAGCGCAGCAGGAAGCTTGGCTTGCTGAATTCAATAATTCCAATCAGATGCTGATCACGGCTGTAGTGCAGCATGCATTGATGTGTGACGTCAGTATCAAGATCAAGCGATACACTTTGTTGACGATACGCCATATAACTCGGGTGTATAAATGAGAAGGTGGATAATTATAACGCATTTCATCGCTGAAAGGCAGCGTCTCAACTGTCTTCACTAAAGCCTGCGGAACTGGTATGGCTTATGCATATTTTCAGGGAACAACGATAAAAACAACGAGGTTGCTATGTCAGAGTCAAAAAGTGTGATTGATACCAGTGTGACTGAAACAGCAGTACAAGAAGATTATTTTGCCTTGCGCCAGCTCAAGAAAGGCGCCGTAGGTTGGCTGCTTCTCGTCGGTCTGGGGGTCGCGTATGTGATTTCCGGTGACTTCGCTGGCTGGAATTTTGGTTTGGCACAGGGGGGGGGAGGCATGTTTATTGCGACCATTGTGGTGGCATTGCGTGGACCAGCAGACCGTGGAAGCGCGTGCCTACGCTGTAGCGCGTAAGTTTAATCCCTTGCTGGTCAATACTGTAGTCGGCTTTATCGGGCCGGAATATCTGTATAACGGCAAACAAATTATCCGGGCCGGGCTGGAAGATCATTTCTGTGGCAAGCTGCTCGGTGTACCAATGGGCTGTGATATTTGCTACACCAACCATGCCGACGCCGATCAGGATGATATGGATATACTGCTGACCTTGCTCGCCAATGCCGGCCTGAATTTTATCATGGGGATTCCCGGTTCAGATGATGTGATGCTGAATTATCAGACGACATCCTTTCATGATGCTCTTTATATTCGACAGCTATTAGGACTGAAACCGGCACCTGAATTTGACCATTGGCTACAACAGCAAGGCATTTTGGCGCAACAGTCCAATCAGCTGTACTGGCCGACCGAATTGCCGAAGCAATTTTCACGTCTGATCTTGTCTTGAAGAAGTGCTATGAAACTGATTGCCGATGTAAAATTTGAGTCCCAATTACAGGATAATCCTTGGCAGAAGTTAAAAGCTTTTACCGATGCACGGATTGCCTTAGGTCGAACTGGGGGTAGCTTGCCGACTCGACCAAGTCTGGAATTTCAGTTGGCACATGCGCAAGCTAAAGATGCGGTACTGAAGCCACTTGATGTTGAATTCTTAAAATCTGGCTTAGCTAAAACGGGACTGCCTATTCTGGAAATTGAAAGCCAGGCGGTAGAGAAAGATCTTTATCTTAAACGTCCCGATCTTGGGCGTGTGCTTTCAGAACAGTCCAAAACGATATTGCAGCAATACCGGGCCGAACATCAGCAACATTGGGATGTAGCCATTGTGCTGGGAGATGGACTATCAGCACGTGCCATTGAGGAAAATAGCCTGCATTTTATTCCGGCCTTGCTAGAGGCATGCAAAGAACAAGGCTGGCAGATTGCCCCCTTAGTGATTGCCCGTGGCAGTCGTGTGGCACTGGGTGATGAATTGGCAGAAATTTTACAGGCGAAAATGCTGGTCATGCTAATTGGCGAACGGCCGGGTTTGAGCTCACCCGATAGTATGGGAATTTATTACACTTATAATGCTTTTAAAGGGTGTCATGATGCCTTGCGCAACTGTATTTCCAATGTCCGTTCTGCGGGCTTGGCCTATCCACTAGCTATCCAGCGACTGGTCGCATTGATGCGTAAATCCTGTGAGTTACAGCTTTCAGGGGTGCAGTTGAAAGATGAACACGAAACCCCAGTCGATATGCAACATAGTCCAGCCAAACGGCTATTTTAAAGTAGCATCTAGCAGAGAATTCTGATGGATTAGTGACTTACATCCCGTCACCATCTCACCATGTTTTGTCACAGAAGCCCTATTCACAGCTTGTTATTCTAAAAATCTACTTATGAATAACAAAGAGTGAGGATGGTTATGGTCGATGATTTCAATAAAAAACCACCTTTAAATCATCAGGCAGACGTGACGCAGAAAAAGCGTATCCCTGTTTATATCTTGATTTTGGTCGGTATTTTTTTACTCGCACTACTGTTCTATATGTTTGCTGACATGAATCCAGATGCGAATGATGCTCCTGCAGGACATCCAAATCCGAATGTACAGCCTGCTACCCCAAATAATTCAACTCCAGTCGGTGAGCCTACACAAGGCACCGCCACCATGAATGATGGAACGGAAGCTACAGCAACCGTGGGTGATGGCACAGAAGCAACAGCAACTGCGACTGATGGACAGGCGACTCAATAACTGAAAATACCTGAAAAGCTCTAGTGAACCACTGGGGCTTTTTTGCAATGGATGGTGATGTTTTAAGGTAGTGCCATCTACCTGGCTTGAGCCTGAAAACATCAAATCTAATATGAATCCGGAAAAAGAAGGGGCTGATTGTTTCAGGGAGATGCCCCCGATTTCAGATAAATAGCTTAATAACAAAGAGGGTAGAACAACATGAATGATTATATGAGAAGCCCGCGTGGTGGCTTCGATGCCATGTACTATTGGGATCAGTTCCATCCCATTCTTAGTGCAATTGCCATATTAGTAATTGGCTGGATCATTGCGTTACTGGTCTCGGCAGGCGTTAAAAAGCTCTTGCAAAAACTGGGCACCAATACACATTTAAATACGGCGACAGGTCATCACTCCAATGTGGAGAGCATTATCGCCCGCGTCGTGTTCTGGATTATTCTGATTATTGCCGTGATTGGTGCGCTGAACGTGCTCAATCTTACCAGTGTCAGCGGTCCATTCAGTAATATGATCCAGCAGTTCCTGTTATTTATCCCGCAGTTACTAGGTGCAATTGCAGTCGGATTCATAGGTTGGATTGTGGCCAATCTGGTGAAGATAGGGCTACAAAAACTGCTAGACCGAACGCAACTCGATGAAAAACTCAGTGCTGAAGTCGGTGTCAGTCCGATTAGTAAAAACATCAGTGAAATTGCTTACTGGTTAATTTTATTACTGTTCTTGCCAATCGTGCTGTCTATTCTGGGTCTCAACGGTCTGCTGTTACCAGTTCAAAATATGCTGACCGATGTTGTTAGTTACTTACCAAACATCTTCATTGCTGCAGTCATCATTTTTGTCGGTTATATTCTGGCGAAAATTGTGCGCGGTATTGTTGAAGGACTATTAAACAGTCTGAACGTACAGCAACATGCTGAAAAAGTAGGCATCTTCAAAAACTCGAATGTTTCTCAGGTGATTGGTTCATTTATCTTCGCCGTGGTGATCATTACGGCACTGATCATTGCATTTGAAGCATTGGGTATCGAGGCCATTTCTCAGCCTGCTACAGCCATGCTATATGAAATCATGAATGCCATTCCGAATATTATCGCTGCTGCGTTGATTCTGATTCTGGCGTATGTGGTCTCTAAACTGGTAGCACGTCTGGTAGTTGAAGTAGTTGCCGGTACAGGTGTTGATGAAATTCCTGCCAAACTGGATATCCAGCGTTTTTTAGGCACGACTAAACTTTCCAGTGTAGTCGGTTTCCTGATCGTTTTATTCACCATGCTATTTGCGGTATCTGAAGCAGCGAACCGTCTGGGCTTTGAACAGATCAGTGGTCTGATTGCAATGTTCATCTACTTCGGTGCCAATATCCTGCTCGGTGCGGTGATTCTGGTAATCGGTTTCTGGCTGGCAAATATTGTTGCGAATATCGTACAACGTGGTGAATATAACAGCTCACGCTGGTTAGCCAATCTGGTTCGTGTTCTGATCATGGGACTCGTTGTGGCAATGGGTCTGCGTGCCATGGGTATTGCCGATTCAATTGTTAACTTGGCATTTGGTCTAACTTTGGGTGCTGTAGCAGTGGCATTTGCCTTGGCATTTGGTTTGGGTGGTCGTCAACCTGCGGAGCGTGTACTCACAGATTTGATTGATAAAGCCAAACGAGAAGCTAAAGAACCCAATCCAGTCAAAGAAAAAGCTGAGAACAGCATATTTTCTGGATTAGGTAGCAAGACCACAGGTACAAGTGCAGCCGACATGTCAGGTACTACAGGTGCGGCGATGGGTATGAGTTCTACAGATAGCTCAATGAGCCAGTCCTCTGGTGGTTCGCAAACTGCTACGGGTACTAGCGATTCCTCAATCACAACTCCAGGAGCAGGCATCGTGCCAAATCAGGATTCAGACAAGAGTACGCCTATGAGTACGGATTTATCCCATACTACCCCGGCAATCCTTACCACTGCACCACAGGATGATGAGTCATTAGGTATTGATCCTGTCAATCCGGATGCGGATCAGGCCGTACCAGATTCAGTAAAAGTCGATCCGACTCATCCACCAGCCAATAATCCATTTGGTTCAACCGGAGAAAAAGAGCCAGATGTCGATATTGACCGTTCAACTCAGAAAAAAGATGACCTGAAATAACCTTTTATTTTTAAGCAAAATCGACCACGCTCATGTGGTCGATTTTGTTCAGTCATAAGGAAAAATGAATGAATACCAAGAAACCTAACAAAGTTCTGGCGCCTTTAGTCATTGCAGGAATTACGATTGGCTTTTTTACCGCTGCCTATCGATTTATTTTTGTAAAGAGCAAGCAGGACGAGCAGTCTGAGCGGGAGCTGGATAAGAAAATACCAGAGGCAGACGAATTTAACTGAGAAGTCAATCCTGCTCAGTCGCTAGGAATAGAATTTATTTTTTAAAAAATATAGAATATTCAAGTGAATACTAAAATGATTTTGGTATTTTTCTTGCATTAAAAATATAAAGAAAAGGAGATCAACAATATGTGGAAAGCACTGCAACATAAATTCATGGCATCTTCAGCAGATGACTTACCGCTATGTCTGCGAGAAGCTCAAAAAATGCAGCTGGCGATTGACCGTCTAACCAATACGGCCAATCTTAACCTGTTTAAAACAGATTATCTGGAATGAGTTAAGTAGCAATCCAGATTATCTATTGATTAAATATATTCCGATGCGGCATGTGCCGATGACCATGCCCATTGGAAATTATAACCGCCCAAATGTCCAGTAACATCCAGCACTTCACCAATAAAATACAAGCCTTTCTGCTTTTTACTTTCCATGGTTTTTGAGGATATTTCTGTAGTGTCTACACCACCCAAAGTCACCTCCGCTGTACGGTAGCCTTCAGTTCCTGAAGGTTTCACTTCAAAGCCATGCAGACGTGCCGCAATCTGTTCCAGCTTGTCATCGCTGATATTACCAATGGCAGTTTCAGCGCTTTCAGTCCAGATCAGATTTTGTAATTCAGCCACCACACTTTTCGGTAAATATTCATTGAGTAGTGTACGTAACAAGACTTTGGGCTGGCTTTGTTTTTTGGATTTGAAGAAATCCAACAGATCAACACTTGGAAGAAAATCTACCTTAAAGCTCTGCCCGACATTCCAGTAATTGGAAAGTTGCAGGGAACTTGGCCCACTCAAACCACGATGGGTAAATAGTAGTGCTTCGGTAAAGCTGTTGAGTTCATTGGAGAGTGTTGCTTCTACGGCATTGCCGCTTAAGCGCGTGGTGACTTCTTTAAATCCGTCAGAGAAGGTAAATGGAACCAGTCCGGCACGGGTTGGATAGACGTGATGTCCAAACTGTTTTGCAATCTCATAGCCAATGCCTGAACCGCCAAGCGTAGGAATCGATAAACCACCAGATGCCACGACGACAGATTCAACTTCAAAATATCCTAGTGAGGTCGCCACTTGAAAGCCTTGATCATCGACTAGATTGACTGCTTTCACTTCGCAGCTGGTTTTAATATCGACCAGACCGGTTTTGTCACATTCCGCTAGCAGCATCGACAAGATATCTTTTGCACCATTTAAGGTAAACAGCTGTCCATGTTTGCGCTCTTCATAAGCAATGCCGTATCCACATACCAAGCCGATAAAGTCCCAGTTGGTATAACGCGTTAAAGCTGAAATCACAAAATGTGGATTGTGTGAAATGTAATTGCTCGGTTCGACTTCCAGATTGGTGAAATTACATTTACCACCGCCAGACATCAGGATTTTTTTGCCAACCTTATTGGCTTTTTCCACTACCACGACTTTACGCCCACGTTGCGCAGCCATATACGCCGTCATTAAACCTGAGGCACCGGCACCTATGACTAGAACATCGTATTGCTTGGAAGACATCACACACTCAAGGGAGAAGAAAAGGGAAGCATTATAGACAATTTTATTTCAGCTTTCTCTATTCCAGAAAAATCAGTTCCGTGATTGCAGATTCACAGTGGATTTTAAACATAAAATATTTGAAAGCTGTCTAAAACTCATGCATAGTTTTTGTACAAACTAAAAACATAATAACAAGGAAAAGCGAATGGCAAGCGCGGAAGATTTAAAACAATATAATCTCATTACTTATATTCTTTATATTTTAGGATTTTTTCTTGGTCTGACCCCATTTATTGCGATTGTGATGAATTATATCAAGCGTGATGAAATGCGCGGTACCTGGCTGGAAAGTCATGTCGACTGGCAAATTAAAACCTTCTGGATCAGTTTGCTGGGCTATATCGTCGGTGGCTTATTGACTGTGATCTTGATTGGTTTCCTGATTGTATTTCTGGTCTTTATCTGGCATATCTACCGCTTGGTCAAAGGGTTAATTGCCTTAAATAATAATCAACCGATTGAAGCTTAGGTTGCTGTAAAACCAAAGGGAATATGACGGCCTTGCAGACCACCAGTATGAATCACCAACAGTTTTGATCCAGCCGGAAAATAATTTTTCTCGATTAGATCAAAAATCCCCATCAGCATTTTAGCCGTGTAGATCTGCTCCAGTGGAATTGCAAATTCCGCTTCAAAATCCCGGATAAACTGCATCAAGGCTGCACTGGTTTTGGCATAGCCACCACAGCAATAATCATCGAGAATATTCCAGTTGGTTTTATTCGTTAGTTGAGCGATTTCATCTTTTAAAAATGAACCTTTCAGTGCAGAAAATCCTAAAACCTGTTGATGCCCATGACTGGCTTCGATCAATCCGCTGATGGTGCCACCGGTGCCTACTGCACAACAAATCACATCAAATTGCGCATCGCCATCTTTTAATATTTCCTGACAACCTTGAATCGCCAAAGCATTGGTTCCACCTTCAGGAATAATATAATGTTCAGGAAATTGTCGAGCGAGTTCGGCCAAATACTCAGGCTGTTGCTTGCGTCGATATTCATCACGACTGACGAAATGCAACTGCATCCCGAATTCTTGGGCGGTGGCTAATGTTGGATTCAATGGGTGATCAGCCAGTTCTTCACCTCGAATCATACCAACACTCTGAAAACCAAACTGCTGTGCGGCAAATGCAGTAGCGGCAATATGATTGGAATAAGCACCTCCAAAACTCAGAATATGCTGATAATCCTGTCTTTTGGCTTCAAGAAAATTGTATTTCAGTTTAAAAAACTTGTTGCCCGAAATTTGCGGATGCACCAGATCCAGACGACGTATTGTTAAAGTAATATCGTGAAAATTAATCTGTTGATCTGGAATATTTTGAGCAATTTTTTCAAACATAGACATTAAGATAGTAGGTTATTAAAACATTATAGCGGAAGTGCTAAAAATCAGAGCTTTTCAATAAGCCATTATTCGCTGAGAGCTATGGAGTTGGTTGTAGATTGTCACAAATATTCTGCTGATAATTTAAATAACAATGCTAATCTAAACAGAGGAAACCCTGAGGAGGGTAGAATAATGAAAATATTATCCTATGCTGTGTGGGTCGGCATGCTGCTCAGTCTGTCGGGCTGTGATGATGCGATGAATAAACCTAAAACAGAAACCCGCACCATGATTATTGGTGGCGTACCTGTACATGAGCAGGATTATCAACTGCTAGACAAGCATTTGAGTGCTCAGGATCAGTTAAAACCTTAAGTAATTGCCATAGTTAAAATTCATGACAAATCCAGAAATTTTTACAGCAAATCGTCAGGTTTTTGCTTAAAATAGCCCTTCAATTTTTAAGTCAGGTTATCTCGTGGAATCATTCTGGATTTTAGGTTCGATTGCTTTTGCCCTGATGTTAGGCGCAATGAGCCCCGGGCCGACTTCTATTTATGTGGCAAAAAACTCAATTGCCATTTCACGTAAACATGGTTTATTTACTGCATTGGGTACTGGTCTCGGTGCAGCGATTTTTGGTCTGTTGGCGGTTCTCGGTTTGCAGGCATTTTTACTAGCTGTACCTTCAGCTTATCTGGCCTTAAAAATTTGTGGTGGTTTATATTTACTTTGGCTGGCGTTTAAAATCATTAAACATGCCAAAGATCCAATCGAAGCGGATACAACCATTAGCAAACAGATGTCTTTACGTCGTGCCTTTACCACCGGTTTAATCACGCAGTTGTCCAATCCCAAAATTGCGATTGTGCTAGCCAGTATTTTTACCGCGTTATTGCCCAAAGAAATTCCAACATATTTTTATTTTGTTTTGCCTGTCTTATGTTTCTTTATTGATGCAGGCTGGTGTTCACTAGTCGCAGTTGCATTATCTGCGGAAAAGCCACGTCGTGTTTATTTGAAGTTTAAGGCTTTGTTTGACCGCGCAGCAGGCGCAGTTATGACGGTACTTGGCTTAAAATTAATTTTTGGTATGAAATAAATAAAAAATAAAATATTTCAGATTTTGTTTAATTGTTTACTAATATTGTTATCATTCCTTGATTTTTAAATTACTAAATATCAGAGGGATGATATGTCTAATAAAAGATTGTTAATTGCTGCGTTTGGGTGTTTCACGTTTACCGCCTGTTCTACTACAGAGACTTCTAAAACGATTCAAGCTCCCCAAGTAACCGCTGCGACTGCGGCTGTTAAATATAATGGTATTAAAACTCCGGTATCAATTGGTAAGTTTGATAACCGTTCGAGTTATATGCGAGGCATTTTTTCAGACAATGTTGATCGTTTGGGTGGTCAAGCTAAGACTATTTTAGAAACACATTTACAGCAATCGGGTTATTTTTCTGTCCTTAATCGAGATAACTTGTCCGAACTTCAACAAGAATCTGGCTTTAATAAAACATCACAATCTATTAAAGGTGCACGTTATGTACTTACAGGTGATGTATCTGAATTTGGCCGTAAAGAAGTCGGTGATCATCAATTTTTTGGTGTATTGGGCCGTGGTAAAACTCAAATTGCTTATGCCAAGGTAAATTTAAATATTGTAGATGTAAAGACAGCTGAAGTAGTTCATTCTGTTCATGGAGCAGGTGAGTATGCACTGAGTGAGCGAGAAGTGCTAGGTTTTGGTTCATCAGCTTCTTATGATTCAACACTTAATGGGAAAGTTTTAGATTTGGCTGTACGTGAAGCAGTGAATAATCTTGTACTCGATATTCAAACCAATAAATGGTCTAACAAATAATAGGTTTGAAGCATGAAAAAATTATTCCTATTAGTGGGATGCTTAGTTTCACTAAGTTTAGTAGGGTGTGTAAGCGCACCAAAATCACTATACAGCTGGGGACAATATCCACAGCAAACATATTTACTTTTAACTGTTCCAGAAAAGGTTTCTCCGCAAGAGCAGATTGTTAAACTTGAAAAAGATATTGAAAAAGCGAAAGCAAAAAATGCGGCAGTTCCACCAGGTCTATATGCACATTTAGGTTTGTTAAATCTCAATATTAATAATGGCCCACGTGCAATTGAATACTTTGAATTAGAACGACAAGTTTATCCTGAGTCAACTATCTTAATGGATCGTTTATTGCAAAAAATGACAGGTGCAAGTGTGATGGGAGCGAAAAAATGAAAAATTTATTCGCTTTAAGTGCAGTAGCAATTTTATTTACAGGTTGTACTATGGCACCTCAAAACACGCGTGATTTGAGCAGCTATACAGCCCATATGCCAAAATCTATTTTGGTAATGCCACCTGTAAATGAATCACCGGATACGCGAGCACCTTATAGTTATTGGTCAACAGTAACAGTTCCAATTGCGGAAGCTGGTTATTATGTTTTCCCAATAAGCGTAGTTGATACCATGTTTAAAGAAAATGGTGTCTACAATGGTTCTGATGCACAGATGGTGAGTCCACAAAAATTAAAGGAAATTTTCGGTGCAGACGCAGCACTTTATATTAAAGTAAAGGAATACGGTTCTAAGTATCAAGTAATTCAAACTGTAGCAACAGTCGCAGTTGAGGCAAAACTGGTTGATCTGAAAACAGGTGAATTACTTTGGGAAGGGACCGAGAAACAACAGCTTGCTAATAATAATAGCAATGCAGGATTGGTTGGCATGTTAGTGGGCGCTTTAGTAGATCAGATATCTAATCATCTAAGTGATAAAGCATATGTATTATCAGGAACAGTTAGTCATTTACTATATACACCTCGTTTGCCACAACAGAAAGGTTTGCTATATGGACCTCGCTCACTACATTTTGCGCAAAACTCATTGAATCCTTAATACTATACGCTATAAAAAAAGCCCCTAGTCGTAGAGGCTTTTTTTATGTCTATTAAAAAGTATTTTCTTCCGAATTAGCAGAAATACGATGAATCGACAAGTCTGCACCATTGAACTCTTCTTCCTCAGTCAGGCGAATACCCATCAAAACCTTAAGCAGGCCATACACCAAAAAACCACCCGCCAAAGCAATGACAATCGCCAGCACTGTACCTATGAGTTGTGAAATTAAAGACACTCCTCCCATTCCTCCAAGCCATTGCTGACCGAAGATACCCACAGCTAATCCGCCAAAAGCACCACAAACGCCATGCAAAGGCCAAACCCCCAATACATCATCCACTTTGAGTTTATTTTGGGTATAGGTAAAGAGTTTCACAAAAATAATACCGGCGCTGATCCCGATAAAAAAAGCACCCAAGGGATGAACGACATCTGATCCGGCACAAATCGCCACCAGACCTGCTAAGGGACCATTATGCAGGAAGCCCGGGTCATCTTTCCCCGCAACTTTGGCTGCTATTGTTCCACCGACCATGGCCATCAAAGAATTAATGGCGACCAGTCCAGAGATGGCATCCAGCCGCTGCGCGCTCATGACATTGAAGCCGAACCAGCCAACAATCAGAATCCAGGAACCCAAAGCCAAAAAAGGAATTGATGAAGGAGGATGCGCGGTGATCCGGCCATCTTTTTTGTAACGGCCATGACGCGCACCAAGTAGGATTATTGCGGCCAGTGCGATCCAGCCGCCCATTGCATGAACGACAACTGAACCGGCAAAATCATGAAAACTTGCACCAAATGCATGGGTCAGCCAATCCTGAAAACCAAGGTTGCCATTCCAGATCATACCCTCACAAAACGGATAGATCAGCGCAACCAGAAATAATGTCGCTAAAGCCTGTGAACGCATTTTGGCACGCTCTGCAATCCCTCCAGAGATAATCGCTGGAATTGCTGCAGCAAAAGTCAACAGGAAAAAACAGCGCATCAGATTGTAGCCATGATCGGCAGACAAGGTTGCAGCATCATGGAAAAAGTGCTGACCGTAGGCAATATAGTAGCCCACTAAAAAATAGGCGATGGCGGAGATGGCAAAGTCGGTTAGAATTTTACTTAGGGCATTGACCTGGTTTTTATGTCGAACTGTTCCAAGCTCTAAAAAAGCAAATCCAGCATGCATGGCAAGCACTAGAACTGCACCGAGAAGAAGAAATAATAAGTCTATATTTTGCATGGTGCGTTCCAATTTAGTGCGCGGGATCACAAAAGAAAGTCAGTATATAGAGGCAAATGGATAGTAGAAGAGGGCTAAGCAAGGGAAATTTTGATGAAGAATTTCTTGAAATTGATAAGACTCGATATAAAGCACGTTACTATTTTTTTGCACCAAACTAAGACATGGCGAGAGTTCATAAAATTGAAATTTATATTTAATTTTTAGGTGTTTATATTTATCGTAAGAAAAACGGTGCTAAAAAAGCATGCTAAAGGTGCACGTAAAAAGTAAAAGATTTTTAAGAAAAAATTTAAAAATAAACGAAACTATTGCTTTTAAATTTCAAAGCGTCATTCAAGTTTTAAATTTACCAAGTCATAGGGAATCTGGCTGAAGGATATTTAAAATAAATGAAACCCTAAAAAATTAGGGTTTCATGCTTAGATAAAATTATTGAAGTATTCAATTAATCTTTAAAATGTACCGGAATCCATTGATAGCTTTTATTGTCTTTAGAATAAATATGTCCAATCCCCGGAAATGGCAAATGCGGTGCAGCTAACGTCTGACCATTCTTCGCATATTCAGCAAAATACTTTAAGCGGGTTTCAATCGCCTTTTTCGGATCGACATCGAAGTCAACGCCGGTCTGTGGACGATCAAACTGCAGCGTATGTGAATGCACAATATCTCCAATAAACACTATCTGCTGACCTTGTGATTTTAAGCTAAAACCAAAATGCCCCGGTGTATGTCCAGCCGAACTGATGACATCGAAAGCATGGATTTTATCGCCAGTTTTAAAGGTTTTGAGCTGATTCTTGACCTGATAGGGGGCAATGGCTTTCTTGATTTTATCGACTGTGCCCAAAAAACCTGCCTGCTTGGCTTTTGGTAATTTGTCTGCTGTTTTAGGATTCATCCAGAAATCCAGTTCAGTTTGAGACACATAAATATTGGCATTGGGAAAATTGGCCACGCCATTATTGCTGATGCCGCATACATGGTCAGGATGCAAATGCGTGAGCAGGATGGCATTGACCTGTTCAGGTTTATGTCCTGAAGCCTGTAAATTGGAATACACTGAACCTAGGTGTGGACCATTACAGCTTGAAGTCCCACTATCGACCAGAACCAGTTCTTTGGCTGTATTGATCAGAAATGCATTCACGGAGGTTTGGATGCCTTTGGCCTGATCGACGTAGTATTTTTTTAAGATCTGGTCAGCTTGGGCTGCTGGAATATCTTTAAATAAGGCTTTGGATAGATAATTGGTCCCATCTAGCAGTGCAGTAATCTGGTAATCCCCGAAGTTATGTTGATAATAACCGGGAACCTGTTTTTGTTGTTGGGTGCTAGAAACGGTTTGTGCATGGGTTTGAGAGATACCCGCCATTAAACCTAAAGCAAGCAGTGACATGACGAGAGAAGAGGTGAAGTATTTCATGGCTATTCTTATGTAATTAAAGTCAATTCTATGTATTAGCATGGATGTGAGCAAAAAAGAATATGAATATATTTACCATTTTTTAAAATAGAATGGACGATTTGGCATCTGTACTAAAAATTCAGTCAGAATCTGTATATTGATTTTTTGAAAGTTAAGAACCTATTTTTCATTAAAATATTATTATAAATAAAATGCTTAGATATATTTCACTTTTTATGAAAAGCTCGTTAACATGGGGTATTACGAACAAGCTTTGGGTGTCGCTATGAGTTTTTGGAAAAGAAAAAACAATGCCAGCTTTGTATTTTTCATTATTACCTTATATTCACTACTGGGCTTTGGACTGGGCTATGTGATTTGGGAATTTGTGTTGCAAGGCTAAGTGACCCAGCAGTAAAAAGCCTCTAGAGATAGGGGCTTTTTTGATATTTTGATTTTATGAGAGGATTAGCCAGCGAGTTATTTTTAGGTAGTGATGGTGGTGGGTTCAGACGCTTGGGTCGCGATTGCTGTGGTGCTTAGGGCAAGTGTGAGGAATAGGGGGTTTAAGGTTTTCATAGGATTCTTATAAGTTTTAAAGGGATGGATTATTTTTATCACATTGCCTACTATTTTTCATGAGTATAAAGTAATCATTTTTTCAAATTGAGGGCAGTGTATGGAAGAACCAGAGTATGAGGGAAAGCCTTTAGCCTATTTAGATCAAAATATCCTAGATTTATTTGCTAAAAAATTTGATCGGCGCCCTGAAGTCTATGCTTATTTCAGAGAAAACTTTCAGGTTGTCTATTCTGATGCAACTCTCGGTGAAATTTATAAAGCATTTCTTAACTCTGGAAATGAAGAGAATATTGGAAAATATTTAAATGTACTTGAATTGTTAGATGCAAATCATATTCGAATAGCTTACAACAGAAACTTTGAATTTCTTGATAAATGTGTAATTTCAACATTTCCTGTTAAAGAGTGGTTTGTTAGGTATTTAGAAAATAAGCAGAATTGGGCTTTTTTAGATCAGCATATTTACAATCACTTTCTATTCAGTTATCAAAAAAATAAAAATATTAATGAAATCAAAAGAGACGCATTGTTGGCTTATGAAAATAATTTAAAAATAATGGAAAAGGCTAAAAATGAATTAAGTAATCATTCACTGTTTAAAGATAGATCAGAGGCCTTGTATAAGCAAATAAACAATCAAAAAATTGATTATGAAAAAGCAATTGATCTCATGTTAGAAAAAATTATTGAGCATGCAGACAATGAGAAAATGACGGAAGTTTTTCGAACAGCAATAGGTGTTCAGCCAAAGCACTTGAACAATATTAAGATGCCGAATGTGGTACAAAAAATTTGGAATTTGTATAAAGATAAAGAAGGGTACAAAAATTTTGGTATTGATGATTTTTGGAATTTCAAAATTATCGAAAATGTGAAAGCAAGAGAACTTTACAATTATGAAAAAGTAAATATTATGTATAACATGATGAATTTCTTAGGTTTTAATCAGGATACTGAATTGGATCACACCAATGGTGTACAGCGTGCAATGAGTGATTTTACACATGCACAGATCGCTTCATTCTGTCATTACTTCTTTACACATGATATGAAATTGAAAAATAAAGTTGAAGCCATTTATGATTATTTAGATATTAATACCAAATTTGGTCAAATTAATATTGATGAAAAAGCCCCTACAACGTAGAGGCTTTTTTCTTGTCTTAATCTGAAAAATTAAGACACTTTATCACCCGGTTTAGCACCAGATTCAGGTGAAATCACCCAAACACCGTCACCATTACCCGCAGCTAAAACCATTCCGTTCGAAATACCAAAACGCATTTTACGTGGCGCAAGGTTTGCCACCATCACCACCAGTTTACCTTTTAAGTCTTCAGGTTGGTAAAACTCACGAATACCACTGAACACATTACGTGGCTCAGCTTCACCAACGTTTAAAGTGAGTTGAAGCAGTTTGTCAGAACCTTCAACC
This sequence comes from Acinetobacter sp. 40AMC3-4, assembly GCF_049898185.1. Lineage (GTDB taxonomy): Bacteria > Pseudomonadota > Gammaproteobacteria > Pseudomonadales > Moraxellaceae > Acinetobacter. The sequence goes on along the minus strand of NZ_JAFCXG010000002.1, from coordinate 304,637 downwards.
GTAGCCGCTTCCAAAACTTCAGCCACACGCAGGTCAACTTTCATAAAATCATCAATATTAATGATTTCAGCTTCACCGACTTTAGGTTCAGCTTTCTTTTCAATCTTCTTCTCTTTTTTCTTCTCAGCTTTTGCTGGTTCAGCAGGAGCAGCTAAAGAATCTTTAGATGCATCCACCATGGCAGCAACCGCTTTTGGATCTACACGTTGCATCAAGGGTTGGAACAATGCAATTTCATGACCCACTAGAATGGTTTTGCGAGAAGCAAAATCGAAGCTTTCAAGTTGCAAGAAATCTTGAACCTGTTGAGCTAGTGTCGGCAATACAGGAGCCAAGTAAACTGCCAATTGACGGAACAGGTTGATCCCCACAGAACATACATCATGAACCTTTTGTTCCTGACCTTCCTGTTTCGCAAGTGCCCAAGGCTTTTTCTCGTCGATGTACTGGTTGGCTTTGTCTGCTAGTGCCATGATTTCACGAATCGCAGCCGAGAATTCACGTGCTTCATAAGCCTGAGCAATTGAACTACCTGCATCAATAAAGCTTTGTACCAATTCAGGTTCAGCACATGTAGTGCTTAACTTGTTATCAAATTTAGTGTTAATGAATTTCGCACAACGGCTGGCGATATTCACCACTTTACCGACTAGGTCTGAATTCACTTTTTGTACAAAGTCATCCAGATTTAAGTCTGAATCTTCAACTTTGTCTGAAAGTTTCGACGCGAAATAGTAGCGTAAATATTCAGGATTTAAATGCTCTAAATAGGTTTCCGCTTTAATAAAGGTGCCGCGAGATTTTGACATCTTTTGGCCATTTACCGTCAAGAAACCATTCACGAATAAGCCTGATGGCGTGCGGTAGTTTGCACCTTCAAGCATTGCCGGCCAGAACAGGGCATGGAAATAAACGATGTCTTTACCAATGAAGTGATAGACCTCATTTTCAGAATCTTTTTTCCAGTAGTCATCAAAATTCAATTCAGGACGTTTGGTTTTGATGTAGTTTTCAAAGCTCGACATATAACCAATCGGCGCATCGACCCAAACATAGAAATATTTGTTTGGCGCATCTGGAATTTCAAAACCGAAGTATGGCGCATCACGTGAGATGTCCCAGTCATTCAAGCCATTTTCAAACCATTCGTCCAGCTTGTTGGCAATCGATACCGGCAAGCGACCTTCATCACGAGTCCATTTTTGCAGGTATTCACCAAAATTTGGCAATTTAAAGAAGTAATGATCAGATGATTTTTCGACTGGAGTTGCGCCACTTAAAGTGGAATGCGGATTCAACAACTCTGTCGCATTATAAGTTGCACCGCAGACTTCACATGAGTCGCCGTACTGATCTTCCGCCTTACATTTCGGACAGGTGCCTTTAATGAAACGGTCTGACAGGAACATGCCTTTTTCAGGATCAAAAAGCTGGGTCACCGGACGAACTGCAATATTGCCCGCATCACGGTTTTTCACATAGATTTCTGACGCACGGGCACGGTTGGTATCGCTATGTGTAGAATCATAATGATCGAAATGCACACCGAAACCGTCAAAGTCACGAATGTGTTCTTTTTGCACATTGGCAATTTGCGCTTCAGGTGAAATGCCATTCGCTTCGGCACGCAGCATGATCGCAGTTCCGTGAGCATCATCCGCACAGACATAAGTCACATCATGGCCCATTGCACGCATCGCACGTACCCAAATATCAGCTTGGATATAACCGAGTAGGTGACCCATATGAATCGGGCCATTGGCGTATGGAAGGGCGTTAGTGACTAAGATATTACGCACGGATATGACTCTCTCATTCGTATATTATGCAAGGTGCATGATTTTACCTGATGCACGTCCGAATACAAAGCAATCCTTTAAGTGAATCAAGTCCCTTTCAACGATAATTCGTGTCTAAATGTCTTTGTATTTACAGAATGTCTTGGAAATGTAGATTTCTCTATATTGCGCTGCAAATAACAGTAATAATAGGTCATTGATGTAAAAGCTTTGAGCCAGAAAACCATGATTGACGAAGATGATTTGGATTTCGACCAACCTGTCACGCGTATTAAGCAAAATGCTGCGAGTCAAAAACAATTGGGCAGTCAGATTTTAAAAGATGCAAAAGCTTATCTTGAATGCATCTCGGCAGATGAACATACACTTTTAATTAAAACCTTATCGGGCTTGGCAGAGCAAGATGCTTACTTCCAAGTGCTTGCAGATCAGTTGGATCAACCGATTGGCGCGAAGTTTGCCAATGATGCTTTAAACCTCATGCATTTTTGGCCAACCATTCACCAATTTGAAGATGTTGAGCAATTTAATTTACTCGATATGATCAATAGCGAATATTTCCAAACTGAAATGCTCAAAGCCTTTGATGCCTTAGAGATTGATGAAGAGATTAAAGCCAAGCGTCGCCAGGTGCTGCTTGAAAGCTTGAAAATGTACAAGCTTGGTTTTTACAGTGGTTGTATTCCCAATGTCTATGCACAACTTGAAGGCATTTTGACTGATATTCTGATCAAAACAGGCTTTTTAAAGCAAAATGGCACCAAGTTTGTCGATGTCTATAAAATTGTACCGGGTTTAAAAGGCAATGAAATTAAAAGCCTGTGGCATAAGTTCAAAATCGCCATTGAACTGAATCCGTATTTTGCTGAACTTGCTGCCTATAAAATGGATTCAAGCTCGAATGTGACCATGACCCGGCACAACATGCTACATGGCACAGATGTAGACAATTTCAATCAAGCACGCAGCTTCATTCTGTTTATATGGTTGTTCTCTGCGGTCAGCTTTATGAGTACTTTGCGTGCCTAACCTGAAGTAATGTCTCATGATAAATTTGCACTCTATAAACAGCTGATGTGGATTGGCAACATGCGCCCTTTAGCTTTGAAAATTACGCCATGACGGAATTTGAATTAGCAGGGTAGAAGTGTGCTGACAGAATTGCAAAGAAATACTTTGCTGAAACCCTGCGAATAGATGGACTTGGACAGCCCGAATACAAAAGCCTGCATCATCTTTAGCATATAGCTTTTCAATACAGATTTGACTCAGCTCATGCTACATCCTGCAAACAATAGCAACAACTTGTACAGGCTTTGTTGCAGTTTGCTTACTTCGCCCGATTCGCGTGATGCTTTGTGCTAAAAAAATGGCTGATTGTTTATATGATATGCCTAAGGAGGGTACCTCATGATTCAGCAGAACCAAAACAATACGTCGAAGCAAAATCAAGATAAAGAACAACATGCACGCGAATTGAATGATCAGCTTGCAAAAGAGCAAAAGCAAAACGAGCTGGATAAACAGCATAATCAGGAACATAAGAACGGGCAAAGTGCCCAGACCCATGCTGATCAGAAGTCTGATACCCAGCATAACGGTAAAGAGGAAAATGCTGAGCAATCAGCGCAAAAAGACAGTTCTCAAGAGAATCAGTCTGATAAAAAAACTGAAAGCTTTAAGATGGATGACTTAAAAGCCAAAGCGATAGCGATTGGTGAAGAGCTATTGCAAAAAGGTGAAAAGCTTCTGAATGAGCTGAAACATGGCAAATCTGACAACCAGCAAAATGCTGAGCAAGGTTCGGATGATGCGAAAAAAGCCAAAGCGGATCATACCTCTCAAGATAAGTCATCTAACAAGTCAGATAAACAAAATGCTAAAGATGGTCAGACCGATCATCAGGCAGGTATGGCAAATTTAAAAGATGAAGCCATGCATAAGTTTGAAGATACCAGACAAAAAATCACAGACTTAGTCAGTGAAGCCTCGGTTAAGTTCGCTGAGCTGAAACAGATGGCGACTGATACGATGAACAAAATGAAAGATAATCAATCGAAGGAAGGTGATTCTGATCAGCAGCAAGATGCCAAAGATACAGATTCAGAAAGCAACTCTCAGTCCAAAAAGGATGAATCGAAACAAGATCAGGATAAAAATAAAAAGGATCAACAGGACAAATCTGAAAACAATAAAAATCATAAATAGTCTGTGATCGTAGAGCCACTTTAATCACAGAGGGTTAAAGTGGCTTAACACGCTCGAGATAAATAAAAAAAATTTATTACATCAAAATAGTCCCATCTCTCTTTTCTTTCATTATTTCTATTCACCAAGATTTCATAAAACATTTCAAAAAACCGAGTAAAATGGTTGGAAATTGAAGATATCTGTTTCATCTTCTCCAATACAGTGCTTAACCTTCGCCTAAAACCCCGTTAAACTAAGCGATTCAGATGTCGATCTACATTTTTGGAGTAACCTATGTCTTGGCTTTCTTCGCTTAAATCGGTTTTTTCGCCTTCCAAGGAGGTGAACGAAGAAGCTGTGCAAAACGTACTGCAAAACTATATCTTGCCAAATTCCAGCAATGCCTTGAAAGATCGTATTACGCAGGTCAATGTACAGGGTGAGATTCTGCAAATCACTTTGAATACCTATCCAGAAGAAAAAGCGCAGCTGCAACAGATTCATGATGAACTGGCGGAAGCTTTGCAAAAATGTGGTATTCAAGAACTGAATATGCATGTGATTCAGCAGAAAACTGGACATAAGAAAGAAGGGGGTTGCGGGCATAACCATGCTGAAGGTGAAAACTGTTCAAGCGAGCCTAAAGCGGAAGCAAAACCCAATCTTCCCCCTGTGGTTGATGCGTCGGCACAGCCTGCAAAAACAGAAGAAGCTGATCCAAATAATCCACCTATTCAAAAAGCTGCGCCGCAACAGCGTAATGTTCCAAAACACCCAAGGATTCAAAATGTGATTCTGGTGTCATCTGGTAAAGGTGGCGTAGGTAAATCGACCACGACTGTAAATCTGGCTTTGGCTCTACAGAAATTAGGCCTGCGCGTAGGCGTACTAGATGCCGATATTTACGGCCCAAGTATTCCGACTATGCTCGGCAATGCCGGCAAAACGCCAATGATCGAAGCAGAGCAGTTTGTCCCTATCGAAGCCTATGGGATGGCGGTATTATCAATTGGCCATTTAACTGGAGATCACAATACTCCAGTCGCCTGGCGTGGTCCAAAAGCCACGGGTGCATTAATGCAGTTATTCAATCAGACCCTATGGCCAGACCTTGATGTGCTGATGATTGATATGCCACCTGGCACAGGTGATATCCAGTTAACTCTCGCGCAGCGTATTCCGGTAACGGGCGCAGTAATTGTGACAACGCCACAAAACGTGGCCTTGCTGGATGCGACCAAAGGCATTGAATTGTTTAACCGCGTGCAGATTCCGATCATGGGCGTGATTGAAAACATGTCGACCCATATCTGCTCAAATTGTGGTTTTGAGGAACAGATTTTTGGTACAGGCGGTGGCGATAAACTGTCTGAGCAATATCAAGTCCCATTATTGGGTCGTTTACCTTTGGATGCTAAAATTCGTGAAAATGCGGATGCCGGTACACCTTCTGTCATTGCCGAAGATGCTGCTGCAGAAAGCTATATGCTGATTGCAGAGAAAATTGCCGCACAGCTACCCAAAGCAGAAAAAGACCATAGCCGAATTTTCTAATTCTATAGACAATTCAGATATTTAAGCCTTAGCTAAAAGCTAGGGCTTTTTATTTCTTATTTTTAAAATTAGCTCGATTTAAATGACCGAAATTGACTGAAATGACTATCGGGTATTTATCCTAAACATTTATATAAGTATTTGAATTAATTAAAATAAATAAATTTAAATTTTAGGTTATATGTTCTCTTACAATTATTTTTTTGCAGCACTGACCGAATTCTTCTATGCTACTCGGATTAGAGCGAGGTCAAACTATGATTTCATGGTTTTTTATTGGTTTAGTGGCAACCATTCTTTTAACACCAGGCCCAACCAATACCTTATTGGCATCTTCAGGCATTCAGGTCGGATTTAAAAAAACATTTCGTTTAATTCCTGCGGAAGCCTTTGGTTATCTGATTGCCATTAGTTTATGGGGCATTCTGATCGGAAAAATTTCCGTTCATCTTCCGCTTTTACCGACCATTCTCAAACTTTTTAGTGCTGGCTATATTCTATTTCTCGCTGTGAAATTATGGCGGACTGCAGAAATAAGCGAAAATCTTGAAAATGTCTCGATTCGCGCACGAGAATTATTTTTGGCAACCTTGCTTAATCCTAAAGCACTTTTATTTGCCTCAGCGATCTTTCCTGTCATTGTCTGGAAAAGCGGCCAACATTATGTGACTCATATGCTGGTTTTCTTGCTTCTGTTGATCCCGATTGCATTCTTCTGGACTTTTCTGGGTTCAATCCTGGCTAGAAAAAACAGTCGCTGGCTCAATCAGAAAAACCTGCAGAAAACGGCTTCGCTGGTATTAATGAGCTTTTCCATTCCTTTAAGCTATTCTGCACTTTTAAGTTTATAAGCTGATCTCAATCAGCAATTTTTTGGCAACTTTAGCTCTAAGCCTTTCACTTATTTTCATTAGTGTCAATTTCAGTTAAAGTACGTCGCAATAACTTGTTCTTAAGATTTTTGGATTATATCAATGGCAATTAAGTCTGATCGTTGGATTCGCGAAATGAGCGAAAAACACGGCATGATTGAACCGTATGCAGAAAACCAGGTACGTTTGGATGAAAATGGTCAAAAGCTGATTTCGTATGGCGTATCCAGCTATGGTTATGACGTGCGTTGTGCACGTGAATTTAAAGTATTCACCAATGTGCATTCTGCAATTGTCGATCCGAAGAACTTTGATGAACGCAGCTTTATTGATATCGAGTCGGATGTCTGTATCATTCCGCCTAACTCGTTTGCTTTGGCGCGTACCATCGAATATTTCCGCATTCCACGTAATGTTTTGACCGTGTGCTTGGGCAAGTCTACTTATGCGCGTTGTGGCATCATTGTTAACGTGACTCCGCTTGAGCCAGAGTGGGAAGGACACGTCACTTTAGAGTTTTCAAATACTACCAATCTTCCTGCGCGTATTTATGCAGGTGAAGGTGTAGCGCAGATGCTGTTTTTTGAATCTGATGAAGTCTGTGAAACCTCATATAAAGATCGTGGTGGTAAATATCAAGGTCAGACAGGCGTTACTTTGCCGAAGACCTAATTGTTTTAAAATATTGAATGACGGGACTTTATGTCCCGTTTATTTTTTTGAGATTTTCATTCATCGGAAACTGCTATTTTTCGCCTAATTGGCTTTGGCATCTGTATCAAAAATCAGCATAATGGATTCCGCATAACCATAAAAAAGATGCGATGCATTATAAAAAATCAAAGATTGGCGGCTGGGAAGCTGAAGCATAAGGTGCGGAGCATCGAATAAAAAGGAAAGAGTGAGATGGCTCAGATAAAAGATATATTTAAATTTCGCAAAAGTTATTTGGCGATGACAATCGGTTTCAGCCTGTTGCCTTCTGCACATGCGATGCAGGAATTATCAGATTCTTCTCTTTCTGACACCACCGGTGAGGGTGTTGCGCTGGTACTTGATGATTTTAAAATGGTGTTTCAAGGCCCTAACGATCTTTCTGCTAGTTCTAGTTATGCCAGAGGCATTGAAAACCCCGGACAAGCAGATACAGGCTTTATTCGTATTATCCCGACGGGTGAAAATTACAACCAACTTGGGCAGCGTGTATACGACAAAGTTTATAAATCTACATATGATAATGCTTTTCATGTTGAAAGAACGCAGAATTATGCAACTGAGTATCAGCAAGCCTTTGATACCTTAAAAACTGATTTTTATAATGATAACTATAATACGATTAAGAATACTTATGACACACAAGCTAACCGGGACGCATTTAAGCAAGAATTAGTTGATTATTATTATAATACAGACTTTATGAAAGCCTATTATGACCAACGTCGTGATGATTATTATAATGGTGCAGGTAATACCTCACCAGGTATTGATTATGATATCAAGCATGATGGCACAACAGAATATGAATTAACGCCACTGCAACCAAATAAGTCTGATGAATATGCAAATTTAAATACCCTTGAAATGATTCAATTTCTATATGGGCAAAATGCTAATCAGCAGATTCCAAATACTGAATGGAGTACGGCGGTTGATAGGCAGAATATTATTGGAGCAATTGTAGATGCAAGAATTATTGAACTAGTTAAAGCAGAATACAACAAAAAATTGGAAGCTGCTCTAGCCGGAATGATGAAAGATGCAGATAGTGCTGCTATGGCTGAAATCATTGCTAGAGCAGATCAGGCTGCTAAAACTGAAGCTGCTAAAAGCTCTGTGAGCACTTTAAGAACTAAAGCCGATGTATTTATTTATGGTCTGGCATTATCGAAAAGCGATGGTTCTTTAAGCACACGATACAGTAATCAGGGTTTCAGCTGGGGATCAGCAGATAATCCCTGGTTATTTCGGGCAGGAACTGAAAACGTCAAACAGTTTAAGGACGCTGCTAAAGATGTAGGCTATATTGCTTTGGAAGCCCCATTAAGTCCAATTACAGGGGTTGAAAGTGATAATAATATCAAGCTGGGCTTCTGGAGTGATATTTTTGCACGTGAGCTTAATTCCTCGAATGCTGTAGATCCTATAACAGGTGGGCCAATATCAGGACTTGATACGGATTACCGATTAAGAACCCAATTTGTTGCCAATGGTCTGAGTTTTAATGGCTCGCAAGTTCGGTTATTTCAAACCTTAGAATCTGACAATAAGAATTACAGCCAAACATTGGGTATGGCGAGTATTGTTCGTCTGAATACCAATGATCGACCAGAAACTCTAAGCAGTAGCGATAGTAATCTTAACAGTAAAGGTATTCGTCTCAGTACCGCAGCAAAAACAGATGCGCTTGATGGTAATGTCCCGACCCCGGCCTTGAATGGAAGTGATGCTCCTATATTTCATGATTCTGAGGGCTTATATCTCTATAGTCCAAATATTAACTTGGTGCTTGGTAATATGTACCAGCCTTTCGTTGTCGGTTCAGAAGGCAATAATATTATTTTAGAAGTGACACGTATTCCCAATATTCCTGCTATTTATAATCAAATTTATCAAAATTATGGGGGCGGATTGGGTACAACAGATTTAAAGGGTTCGACCTGTAATGTCTATAGTTGTGGTACACCGATTAAAAATAATGTGTCAGATACCACCGCACTTTATCAAGGGCGTAATGCGACTCACAGTAGTATCTCAATAGGGACTACAGAGCGTATCTCAGGAACAAATATGCTGCGTGCCAAGGATGGTGTGAATTCAACAGGAATCGTATTTAAAAATACTGAGGGTGTAAGTAAGAATTTTGGATCTGCTGTCATTGATGGTGTCCTGATTCAGCATCTGAAAATTAGAACAACTGGTCTTTAAGGGAGTATAAGAATGTCCAAATTAGTAACACTCTGTGCATTATTATGTACTTCTATGGCCAGTCTTGCCGGATTGGAAGCCCTTGATCAGCAAGCACTAACCAATACAGTGGGGCAGGGTGGAGCTGATCTTAACTGGACTTTATCTTTAAACCATGTTTATGCGACAGATTTAAGTAAAGATAAAATTTCTCGGCTTGATGGAAGTGGCAACCCGCTAGAAGTATTTTATGTTCTAGATCCCACCGCTTGTGGAGCAACAAAACAATTTTGCCGTCTGGCAATAGCGCCGAATAACCATGTCGATACCAATGGAAATAAAAAGTGGTTAGTCTTTAAAGGCATTCAAGGCACGATTCAGATTGATAAGTTTTCGATCGATGGAACAACCATCATTAATCATCGTAATGAACCACAAACGGCGATGCAAATTACCTTTTATGATCACCAGCCTTTAAAGATCCGTAATTTAGGCTTTAATACAGTTTCCATTGAAACGGGTACAGGTGCTGGCGCCTTGGAAGGTTATGCCAATACAGGTGTTTATAGTACGTATACAGGGCGTACCTATAATGCCGATGGAACTTATACAACCGCGCCCCAAGATGTTCCTTCATTTGATAAAGGTGCTGAAAAAGGATTTATGGGGTTGAACGTTCATGGAAATCTGCATACGTCAGGCAATTTGAAAATATTTGGTTATAACTGTACAGGTGGAGCACAAAGTCGTTGTTAGTAACAACGTCAAGTACAGCATAAGGATATATAAATGAAAAAAACAACAATAAAGTTGAAATTGCTAACAGTATGCATGTGTCTTATACAACAAGGTTATGCACTTGAAACTATTGAAGAGCAAGAATTGAGTGAAGTCACTGGACAAGATGGTATGGTGATTACTCATGAAATTTCTAAAGCCAGTATTGCTCAAGCCAATTGGTATGATCCAAATCCAACTGCCAACACTAAAATGGGTTTAGGTCTACATAATGTTGAGATTATTGGAAAAGATAATAAACCAATCATTAGTCAACTTGAAATAGATGTAGGTGCCACTTCACAAGGGGCAGGACTTCGGCTAGCTGCAAGTGTTTCACCGTTTCAAGCCACTGCAGATTTAAAATTGGTAAAGATCGCCTGTACGACCAATCCATGTAGTCAATCTGCGAATAGTATTCGGACTACGGGTACTCAATCTAATCAAACTTTGGGTGCATTAGGGATGAGTACCTCTACACCGCTTAGTGTGCTATTACAAACCAGTGCAGGTCTATTTAATAAAGATTCAATTGCCAGTATCGATTTTCAACTTAAAAATGCCACGATCAGTCATAAATTAGGCGAAAATAGTCTGATTTTGAATGACTTTAACTTTAACTTCGCGGGTCAAGGATATATGTACATTGACCCGGATGAAGGCGTGGTACTCACCACACGAAATGGCAGTCAAGATCATTATGTGGATCTAAAGCGTGCTGAAGATATTACTGATATCGCGGCTGGCCGGGTTAATCCGACCAATCCAGGGGTTAATATTGACCTGCGTTATAATACGCCAAATAATGAACGCAAAAATATTATGCGTTTAGGAGCTTCGGGTGCAGTCACTAACGCAAGATTATCCATGAGTGCAGATCAAACCCAGATAGGTACTTTTGATGTTAGTAACAAGGTGAATGGTGTACTAGAACGTCAGGACAAAGCTGCAACAGGTTACAGTGGCCTGGTCGGAGAAGGTGGGTTGAATCTAGGCTTGTCTGCAGATTTTACAGGTACTAATAGTACCGGGCTTCCAGCAACTATGGCACCTACAACACTTGAGATTGGTCATACCGGTAAGGGAAGTCATGCTGTGCAATTTTCCAAGCTCAGACCCTTGACTACACGTAATGCTGACGGATCCTTACATGGTAAAAATGCTTATATCGACTTTGGAAATATATATATAAATACCATTACTGCAAAAAGTCTCGATTTCATAATCAATGAAAATATGCAAAAGACTTTAGGTAGTAGTAGCACTGTACTTAAACAGACACTCAGTACCACCACGAATGGAGAGGATTTTGCCTATATCGCCGTACGTGGCATGGATTTTCAGTCCATTGCTGCTAAAGCACGTTTCATATCAGATAACTCTTTAGCGGAAATTGATGGCGATGGTGGTTCATGGGGAATCGGTATTCCTATTTATAATTTAAATGCCAATGTTGCGTTGTCTGGAACGACTTATGGAACAGACAATAAGCAAGCAATTGCGTATAACATTATGGCATCTACAGAAGGCTATGGAATTGACAAGAAAACCGGTTTGCCAAGCACAACCTCGATTATATTGATTGATGGTAAAAATGGCGATCATGGTGAGGCAGTTAACTATTATGCCGGTTTTAGGAATATCGATGCTTTGATCAAGTCGGAAGGGATTATTAGTTATAAAGATGAAGGTATTTATATTCGTGCCGATAAACTGCTGATTGGAGCTAAAGCTGAGCTTGCGATTGGTCAATTACCAGGATCTAAATATAATTGTACCAATGCATCGGTCACTAAATGCGGAAGCTATGTGCCTCATGATAATTTTTCTAAACGTGATGATGTCCTGACTAATATTGCTTTTAAACTTGATGGAAACGGCGAGCTCCTCATCATTCCAGGAGTGGATCCGACCAGCGATTCACCAGATACCAACTTCCTGTCATTTGATGCAAATTTTAAGTTTAGACCCCTTACCGCAGAAGAAACTGCAAATAAAGATAATCTGGGCAGCTATTTTAGTATTGCCAATGAAGATATTGATTCAGCCGGGGTATTAAAAACTTCGTCAATTAACTTTAACCGGATGGAAGGTCATTTGGGTGTCAAAGCAAAAGTTCGTGTCAGTGCAGATACAGTGACTTTGGATAATCAGGTCAAACTCAATTATGAAAATAATATTGCAACACCATTTAAAACCAATTTTGCCATGGCGACCAATGGCAATATGCAAAACATGGCAAGTATTGCACTGACTGGTGGAACCATTCGTAGCACGATGGGAATCACACCACGTTAAAAATCAGGATGAGAAAAATGAAAAAAATAATATTAAAAAGTCTAGTGGTAGCTATGATGGGCCTAAGTGGCCAGGTATCTGCATTAACCTCATTGGAAGACCAAGAGCTCTCAGAAGTCAATGGGCAGGCTTTATTGTCAATGGAGGTTCAGTCTGGATTTAACCAGATGGATAATCTAGGAGCTACTTATGACCAGAGTAATATCTCATTTTATAAATTAGGCTTGGAAGCCGAGATGGAAATTAATGCCAATATAAAAAAGCTACAACTCGGGTGTGGCGGTGTTAATGGTGCAACCGGCTGTGATATTGATATTGATCATATTGCCTTAAGTGGTAATCCTACGAATGGCGCGGATCGTGCCGCGACTTCAGCTCTGATTACTAATCCATTTGTACAATTTGCCATAAAAAATCCAAATCAGGCATCTACACGTGAAGTTTTAGGTTTCCGTTTAAGTGCGGAAAAGATTTCAGGTCTATTGACAATGGGGACAGAAAATAGTGCTACACCAAATGGTATTAACAGTTTCAGTGGTTATATGAAAACAAAATCTTCATCAGGAGTTGCAACAACCGCTCCTCGTGTTATGGATTATGCTGCAACTGGAATGAATATTGAGGGCACGGTAAAAGGCACTATATTAGGTCAACCATTACCTCTGGATTTACATTACACATCTAGCAATTATGCTTTCCAGTTAAATTCTACAACAGCACCTTTTACTATTCCTGCTACGATAGTGTCAGGAACAAGAATGAAAGAAGTTGTACTAAAAGGGACAGGGACAGTAGGTCGTATTGATTTTAAAGGACCATTAAAAGCAGAATTATTGGATGGAGCATTAAAATTAGATAAAGATATTACAGGCTACTTAACCGGGCTACAGACAGACATTACCGTTAAACAAAATCTCGGACTTATTCATGCTTTATATTTAAATAATCCAGCTTCACTCTCCTTGCAATCCCAAAGCATTTTATGGCCTGGTGCAGCAGTCGCAGCAAAACAAGGGTGGTGGCTGGCAATGGAAGATGAAGTGGATTTAGGAAGTATTTCACCTTCATATAGTGTGCCAATTTCAGATGCTGTTTTAAAGCAAACTATTGCAGGAATTAACCATGATTTAACCACTAATGTGCGAGATTGTGGAAGTCTGGTTTTTGGTTGTGTGCTAGGAAGTGCACTTGATGTAAAGGAAATTAAAAATCCTGCGCTACTTGATTTCCCTCTTACTAATTTAACTTTACAAGGCCAGAACTTTAAACCGAACTGCTTTGGTGGACATAAATTCTGCTAAGTTTAGTTATAAAAAATCCCGCATTACGCGGGATTTTTTATAAGAAAGCAAAATTATTTAGCAATTTTTGCCAATAATTCTTCTTTCGAAATATTTACTGATTCAGCATCGCGGCGGCCTTTATATTCAAAAGTACCTGCATCCAAGCCTTTTTCACCAATCACAATACGATGTGGAATACCTGTAAGCTCAAGATCAGAGAATTTCACGCCCGGACGTTCATTACGGTCATCGAGTAACACGTCAAAACCTGCAGCTTGCAATTCAGCATAGAGTGCTTCCGCAGCTTCCATAGTTCTTGGAGATTTGTGCGCATTCATCGGCACAATGGCAACTTCAAACGGTGCAATGGCAGTTGGCCAGATAATGCCTTTCTCATCAAAGTTCTGCTCGATTGCAGAAGCCACCACACGCGTCACGCCAATACCATAACAACCCATTGTCACAGTGAACGGTTTGCCATCTTCACCCAAGACTTTACAGCCCAAAGCTTCAGAATATTTTTGACCCAACTGGAAGATATGACCCACTTCAATACCACGTTTGATTTGAAGCGTACCTTTACCATCTGGAGATGGATCGCCTTCAACCACGTTACGTAGGTCATAAACTTCAGTGAACTGTGCATCACGTTCCCAGTTTACACCTGTTGCGTGTTGATCTGCTGCATTTGCACCTGCAACAAAGTCAGACAATACCGATGCTGCACGATCAACAATGACGGTGATACCTTTTTCGACCAGACCTTGAGGACCGACAAAGCCAGCAGTTAAGCCAAGTGCTTGAAGTTGTTCTTCAGTAGCAAATGTCAAAGGCGCAGCAATTAAAGGATGTTTTTCAGCTTTAATTTCATTCAGTTCGTGATCGCCACGAAGGAATAATGCAACCACAGGTACATCTTGACCTTCTTCAGTCGCAACACCTTGAACCAATAAGGCTTTTACTGAATGAGCAGGATTGGTACCCAAGAATGCTGATACATCTGCAATGGTTTTTTGATTTGGTGTATCTACCAGTTTGAGTTCTTGTGTAGGTGCCGCACGCTCACCGACAAGTACTGCTTCTGCCATTTCAATATTGGCTGCATAGTCAGATTCAGTCGAGAAGGCGATATCATCTTCACCGCTTGAAGCCAGCACGTGGAATTCGTGAGAACCTGAACCACCGATTGAGCCAGTATCTGCTTGTACTGGACGGAAATCTAAACCAAGACGGGTGAAGATTTTGCAGTAGGCTGCATACATGTCGTCGTAAGTTTGTTGCAGTGATTCCTGATTGGCATGGAAAGAGTAGGCATCTTTCATGATGAATTCACGTGAACGCATTACGCCAAAACGTGGACGAATTTCGTCACGGAATTTGGTTTGTACTTGGTAAAAGTTTGCAGGCAATTGCTTGTAGCTTTTTAATTCGTTACGTGCAAGATCAGTGATCACTTCTTCATGCGTTGGGCCCAAAACAAATGGGTTGCCATGGCGGTCGTTGAAGCGTAAAAGTTCAGGACCGTATTGTACATAACGACTTGATTCTTCCCATAAAGATGCAGGTTGAGTCACCGGCATATAGACCTGAAGTGAACCGACTTTATCCATTTCTTCGCGAACGATCGCTTCAACTTTATTTAATACGCGAACGCCCATCGGCAACCAGGTGTATAGACCTGAAGCCAACTTACGAATCATACCGGCACGAAGCATCAGCTGATGGGAAATAACCTCAGCATCGTTCGGGGTTTCTCTTAACGTTGCAAATAAAAAGCGACTCGCGCGCATGGAAACTGTCCTAAAAAATTAAGCGTTAAAGCAGGGATTATACAATAAAAAATGAGGTGAGCATTTGGGAATGTCACCTCATTGTATTGCATTAAATTATGCCATGATTTTACGTGCCTGACGCAGTATAAAATTCTTAAAGTCATCCAGGTAAGTAAAGATCACCGGCACCACCACCAAGGTCAGCAGGGTAGAGGTAATCACGCCACCAATCACCGCATGCGCCATCGGTGCACTTTGTTCGCCACCTTCACCTAGCCCTAGGGAAAGTGGCACCATGCCCATGACCATGGCACTGGTGGTCATCAGAATAGGACGCAAACGGGTTTTACCAGCGGCAATAATTGCATCATAACGGTCTTCACCGCGGTCCATGGCCTTCTTGATGAAGTCGATCAGCAGAATCGCATTCTTGGTCACCAGTCCCATCAGCATGATAATGCCGATAATCGAAAATAGATTCATGGTGGAATTAAACAGGAATAAGGCCAGAAACACGCCAATCAGCGACAATGGCAGTGAGGCCATAATTGCTGCAGGATGAATAAAACTGTTGAACTGCGAACCGAGCACAATATAGATAAAGACAATCGACAGGGTAATCGCAGTCAGTGCATAACCTGCGGATTCTGCCATGTCGGCATTGGAGCCTTGAGTGTCGAAACTATAACCCGGTGGCATATCGAAATTTTCTTGCAAGCGGCTGATATCCATCCCGATGTCGCCTGCAGGACGTCCTGAAGTATTGGCCTCGACCAGAACTTCACGTGCCAGATCACGTCGATTAATCTGCGAGGCACCGAGTTTTTCTTCAAATTTGGCCACGCTCGAAAGCGGAACCAGAATTGGTTGATTATTGGCATCGGTTTTATTTGAGGTGATATACATATTCTGTAAATCGCTAGGCAAGCTGCGCTGGTCTTCGGTCAGGCGCAGATTCACATCATAGGTTTCACCTTTTTCATCCTGCCAGGTCGTGACATCATCACCGGCAATCAGCGGACGCACTACATTGGCAATCTGATTGACTGATAAACCTAAATCACTGGCCAAGACGCGATTAATCTGTACATCAAGAGTTGGCTTGGGTTCTTTTAATGAAGTTTCCAGATCGACAATGCCATTAATTTTCGCCATTTCCGTCATAAAGCGATCAGAAATTTTTTGCAGTTCATCCAGATCCGGGCCTTTGATCGAAATCATGATTGGCTTCTGGCCACCAGAAACGGTTTCATCGGCGGATGCCACCGAGGTAATGCTGATTCCTGCAACCGATTGTAGACGCTGGCGGAATTCATTATTCAGGTCATTCAGGGTCTTTTCACGTTCGGTACGCGGCGTTACAGTCACCCGTAAACTGACATGGTTTTTACCGCGGTCAGTTGCGCCATTAATCACCCCATAAGTGGCTTTGACATCCGGATGCTGACGAATAATCTGATCCACCTGCTGCAGTTTGGCTTGTGAATATTCAAGCGATGAATCGACCGGTGTTTCAAACTTGATCCGGATTTCGCCTTTATCCGGAACCGGTACAAATTCTGTACCAATCAGCTTGGATAAACCCAAAGCACCAAATAATGAAGCCGCAGCAATCATTAAGGTAATCAATCTGAAGCGCAAGGCCAGTTTTAATAATTTTTCATAGACATGGCTTAGATTGTCCAGCTTGCCGGAGATCCAGCTAAAGAAATGTTTCACCCGACCTGGTTTTTTGTTTGGATCTTTTTTCTTTTCTGCCCAATGTGCTGAGAGCATCGGGTCCAGGGTAAAGCTGACAAACATCGAGATCAGAACGGCCATACTTACCGTGACCCCGAACTGGTAGAAGAAACGGCCAATAATTCCGCCCATAAAGGCAACAGGCAGGAATACGGCAACAATGGTCAATGTCGTGGCCAGTACGGCTAAGCCAATTTCTTTGGTGCCATCGAGCGCGGCAGTGACATGATCTTTGCCCATATCGGCATGCCGGACAATATTTTCACGCACCACAATCGCATCATCGATCAACAGACCAATACTCAAGGACAGCGCCAGCAAAGTCATCATATTGATGCTAAAGCCAAAGGCCCAGATAAAGGTCAGCGTGCCCAAGAGTGCAATGGGCAGAGTCAAACCGGTAATCACAGTTGAACGGAAAGAACCCAGAAAAAGTAGGACTATCAGCACGGCCAGTACCGCACCTTCAATAATGGTGCGGGCTACATCGCCAATGGTGCCGCGGATACTTTTGGAGGAATCTACCACTACTTGTAAAGTAGTGCCTTGTGGAAGCTGCGCCTCAATACTTTCTAAAGTTGCGTAGCTCTTGTCTACTACTTCGATGACGTTTGCATCTGAACTACGCAAAATATCAATCGCTACTGCAGTTTTGCCATTCAGAAAAGCTGCGGATTCCAGCTCTGCCTGACTGTCTTGAATATTAGCCACTTGTCTGAGGAAAATTGGTATGCCGTTTTTATTGGCAATGACCAGATCGCCAAAAGCAAGGGGATGCAGCACTTTGGAATTGATTTCAATGACCAGTTCCGAATTACCCGATTTAAGCGTCCCCCCCGGGACTTCAATATTTTCGGCCTTTAAGGTATTGATCACGCTATCTACACCAATGCCAAAGGCTTGCAGTTTTTGCGGTTCCACCTGAATCCGAATCTGGCGCTGCGCATCACCAAGCAGATTGACCGTTCCCACCCCAGGGACTGTGCGCAGTTGTGGCACAATCCGCTGATCCAGATAAGAACTGAGCGCTTTTACATCCATATTGTCGGATTCAAATACGATCGACATCACCGCATTCGCCGTCGGGTCATAACGTTCGACAATCGGCTCCTGAATCTCATCACGAAATTCAGCAGTTACAGAAGCGATTTTATCCCGCACGTCCTGAGCTGCTGTGGTAGATGTCACATCCAGATTAAATTCAGTGGTGATGATGGACAGGCCTTCACTGGACTGGGAAATGACCTGTTTTAAACCGGAAATGGTATTGATCTGATCTTCAAGTTTTTTGGTAATTTCCGATTCAACCGTTTCCGGAGAAGCACCCGGATAGTTGGTATAAATCACCACAAAAGGGAAATCGACATCAGGGAATTCTTCAACGCCCATCCGCTGCCATGAAGCCAGCCCCAGCACCATCAGGCAGAACATCATCATGATGGTAAAAACCGGATACTTCACACTAATTCGGGTAAACCACATATCAATGATCCTGTGTGAATGGCTTTAGTTGGCGCGAAGGGTGACAGTTTTTTGCAGATCAGCTTCGCTAAACTTCACCCGGCTGACCTGATCACCATTTTCCAGTCCTTGAACCACAGCAATGTTATCGCTATAACGCTGTTCCAAAACCTGTATGTTGACCTTGATAATTTTATTCTGGCGAATTACCCAGACATAAGGTTTATTCTGAATGTCTTGAACAGTATCTAATGGAATCAGCTGGCCAGAAATCTGTTGTGGACTCAGAATGTTGCCTTCGACAAAGGAGCCGATACTTAGCGAGGGAATGGTTTCATTCGGCTTGGCAAAGAATTCGATCTGACGACTGGCCTGATCTGCAATTGGGGAAATCCGGCTAATTACGGCAGTGAGCCGATTTGGATTCCCTTGAATGCTGTATTCGACTTGACTGCCCAGTCTTAAGTCTGATTGCAGATCACTGGGTACGCGTGCCTGAATTTCCAATCGTTTTGGATCGACAATTTCAAACAGGGTTTGTCCAATCGCCACGGTTTGACCCGGTTCGACCTGACGTTGGGTAATCACGCCACTGATCGGGCTGGTCATGATGCCATCACGATCTGCTTTCTGGGCAATATCAACATTGGCTTGCTGGGCACGAACATTTTCCAGCTGTGCCTGATAGTCCACCTGACTTTGTTCATATTCTACTTTTGAAATAAAACCCTGATCGAGCAGGCGCTTTTTACGCTGCATCATATTGCGGGCCTGATTGGCTTGCGCTTGAGTTGAGGCCAGATTCGCACGTGCCTGTGCCAGACGGGCTGCATTGTCCTGATTATTCAGGCGTACCAGCACTTGTTCCTTGACAACTGTTTGACCTACCTGCGCGTTTACGCTGGTGGCAGTAGCAGAGACCTGTGCTTGTATGCTGCTTTGATTGACTGCACGAATGGTGCCGGTGAATGCAGTTTTTTGAACTGAATTGCCAGATTGAACTGCAACTAGATCTTGAGGAATGACTTCAATGGATTTGGGTATTTCGGTTTGCTGGACGGGTTCATTTTTATCACAAGCCACTAAAAACATATTTAAGCAAAGTGCACTCATGATCAGGATAGAGCGCGGGGAAGGCATATTTAAATCATGAGAATGCTGTGCAGTTTGCATAAGAGTCCTTTTAGCTGGCTGTGAATCAAAACCACAACCAGCTATTTGTATTTATTCAAGTGCTTTTAAACGGGCGATAATTTTGTCGTATTCTGCTTCCAGATTTCGATAGCGACTTTGTAAAGACTGAATATTTTCTTTTTGGGAAACGAGATTTTTCTGGTTGTTGTCTAGCATGGTTTTTAGATGTGCCGGTGTGGTTTTACCTTTACGTAAATATTCACGTTCCTGACGTACGAACATGACCCGATCTTTTTGCAGTTGCTTCATTTGTTCTTGCTGAAAATCAATCTGTTTTTTTAACTGGACCAGGCTATCGTTTTTTTTCTGTAAAGCGGTCTGGCTATTGCTATAAGCACGCTTGAGTTTATGATCTTCGGCAATCCGCTTAGCCTGTTGAGCACGCTGTGGCGCCTGTCTGATATCCGCTTCGGCATTATAAGGACGCGCACGTTTAATGACCTGCATATTCTGGTCAAGTGCTTCATAACCATAACGGATATGATTTGGTGTGACGTTAGTACTGATATTGGCCACACCCTTGCTGTCATAATAACGATACCAGGTGGCTTTTTGCGGGAGTTGGTTGCTACTCGCGCACGTTAAGCTCACCTGTAACAGTAGCAGCACAACAACAATGAATTGACCAGTCATTTTATTTTGATCAATGACAGCAAGTTTTCTTAAAAACTGACTCATCATTGGCTCCCCGAATTTAAAGTTGACTAAATTACTTATTTTAAAGTAATAATCTTGTTATATTAGACTTAAATTTATCAATAAAAAACTACCGTTAGTCAAAAAAAAACCAATAACGATAAGAAAATGTGAAGCTGTTATTAAAAATAAATGATTTTGTCTACTTGTGTAGAAAATGTTCATTGATAATACAAGTGACTTTATGTTAAAAATGTTTATCGATCGTAATAAAATAATCCTATGAGCCTTATGGCATATAGTTTCTAAAATGGGAAGGGTTAAACAAATGGACGATAAATTCCAAAATCTAAAAATTATGGTTATTGATGACTCAAAGACCATTCGTCGTACTGCGGAAACTCTTCTTCAACGCGAAGGTTATGAGGTCATTACTGCAGTAGACGGTTTTGAGGCTTTGTCAAAAATTGCCGAAGCAAATCCAGATATCGTTTTTGTAGATATTATGATGCCGCGCCTAGATGGTTACCAAACCTGCGCCTTAATCAAAAACTCTCAGAATTACCAGAATATTCCTGTGATTATGCTATCAAGTAAAGATGGCTTATTTGATCAGGCCAAAGGTCGTGTCGTGGGTTCAGATGAATACCTGACCAAACCTTTTAGTAAAGATGAATTGCTCAATGCAATCCGTAACCATATTAGTGCTTAATATTTGATTTTTTTGGGGAATTGGCATGGCACGTATCCTAATTGTGGATGACTCACCGACAGAAACTTTTCGCTTTAGAGAGATTCTTTCTAAACACGGCTTTGAGGTGATTGAAGCAGCCAATGGCGCAGATGGCGTCACCATGGCACAGGCAGAATTGCCGGACCTAGTCCTGATGGATGTGGTTATGCCGGGCGTGAATGGTTTTCAGGCGACCCGCCAGATTGCACGTGGTGCAACGACCAAACATATTCCAATCGTGATTGTGAGTACTAAGGATCAGGCCACTGACCGTGTATGGGGCAAGCGTCAAGGCGCAGCGGATTATCTAACAAAACCAGTCGATGAAAAACAATTAATAGATGTAATTAAGCAGCACCTCAATGCAGGATAAGCTCTATGGCAGCAAATGGATTTATCGAATTGCTTCGCATTGCGAAACGGGGGAATAAAAACTACGTTTCCAATGGCAATGAAGTTAACCGATGGTCGGGCATTGCTTTTGAGATGATGGGGCAATATTTTGTTGCCCCGCTGGGGGAAGTATCAGAAGTGATTTATCCCCCAGAATATACGCCGGTACCCAAGACGCAAGCATGGGTGTTGGGTCTGGCGAATATCCGGGGAAGACTGTTATCGGTTTCTGATCTGACGCAGTACGTATCAGGGCAAAGCAGTCAATTTTCACCGACTCAAAAAGTATTATGTATCAACCATAATGACCAGTATGTGGGTTTGGTCGTAGATCAAGTTTTGGGTATACAACATTTCAATAAGAAAAGTTTCTTTTCGAAGAAATCTGAATTGGATAAAAACTTACAAGAATATTGTCAGGGGTTTTTCCATCAGCACAACCAGCAGTGGCATGTGTTTTTATTCAGTCGTCTGTTGCAAAATCCAAAATTTATGAACGCATCTATAAAATTTATAAATTAAATGTCGCGCTCGAAACTAAGCAAGGCGTCAACCGGGGAGAGGCTGCATGGGCTTTAAACTTAAAAAGAAAAATACAGGTGAGAGCACTGGCCGCAAAGGCGGTAATGCTTTTTTAGCTAAGATTCAAACGCAAGTAGATCAGTTATCACGTGTCTTCGGTGATAGTGAGAAATCAAAACCGCTGATCTATGGAGCAGCAGGCTGTCTTTTAGCCGCACTGATCACTTTATTGTATCTTTTTTATAGTGTTCCACGTACCAACGAACTCACTCAAAGTCTGGGTGATTTGCGTCTCCTCTCGCAAACGATTTCGCGCCAAGCGACTGAAGCGACAGCTTCGGGTACGCCTGAGGCCATGAAGAACCTCACTGACTCGCAAAAAGCTTTTGCTGAAAATCTTGAGACAGTTAAAAGTATTCACTCTAACAATGATGCGTTGCAAGCTGTTGATAAACAGTGGACAGAAGTATCCAGCAGTATTGATCTGATTACCTCGCAACAAAAGATTATTAACCAGTTATACGACACCAACATCGCGATTGGTGAAGCGATTCCGGGGATTCAGGCGGAATATAACTTGATGGTCGACCAGATGGCACGTCAAGATATGCCATCGAACCAGGTGGTTATTGCCAAAAACCAGGTATTCATTGCAGAACGTATCTTACGTTCAATCAGTTTGGTACTGACAGGTAATGATGGTTCACGTGAATCTGCGGATGACTTCAGTGCCGATACCGAAACTTTTGGTTCTTATCTGAATGCACAGTTAAATGGTTCTGCTGAACTGGGTGTACAGCGTATTGCTGATCCAACCCTGCGTGAATCTCTGGAAGGCATCAAGGCTGAATATGATGACGTACTGGAATCTGCATCAGCGATTATTCTGAAAAACTCTACACAGATCGTAAAAGTTCGTCAGGCAGCCGCATCTATTTTTTCTCAATCTGATGTGCTTTTGGACAACCTGAATAAATTATCGGGTAACTCAGGTCTTAAAACGGTTGTTCCGGCAGTCCTTCTGATCGCATTATTAGTCGGTTTCTTGCTGTGTGTATTCAAGTTGCTTTCTCTGCGTGGCTTGTCGGATAAGCAGCGTGTAGGCCGTTTACAAGAAGAGTATGACCGTAACCAGAATGCGATTTTGCGCTTACTGGATGAGATTGCCGATCTTGCAGATGGTGACTTGCGTTCATATGCAACAGTATCTGAAGACTTTACTGGTGCGATTGCCGACTCGATTAACTTTGCGATCGATCAGTTACGTGACCTGGTATCGCGTATTACTGAAACTTCACAAGAAGTTGCGCAATACACCGCGACTACACAAAGCATTACCAACCAGTTAGCTGAAGCATCTGAGCATCAGGCACAAGAAATTGCCGGTGCTTCTGCAGCGATTAACGAAATGGCACTGTCGATTGACCAGGTATCTGCCAACGCCGATGAATCAGCAGTGGTAGCAGAGCGTTCAGTACAAATTGCTGCAAACGGTGCAGATGTTGTACATCGCTCAATTGAGGGTATGGACACGATTCGTGAACAGATTCAGGAAACTTCAAAACGTATTAAACGTTTGGGTGAATCTTCTCAGGAAATTGGTAACATCGTAGCCTTGATTAACGATATTGCCGACCAGACGAACATTCTGGCATTAAACGCAGCGATTCAGGCGTCGATGGCCGGTGAAGCAGGTCGTGGTTTCGCGGTCGTAGCCGATGAAGTACAGCGTCTTGCGGAACGTTCAGCTTCTGCAACTAAGCAGATTGAAGGCCTGGTAAAAACCATTCAAACGGATACCAACGAAGCCGTTATTTCGATGGAACAAACTACATCGGAAGTTGTACGTGGTGCGAACTTGTCTAAAGATGCCGGTGTAGCACTAGATGAGATTCAAACGGTATCGAACAACCTGGCGAAACTGATTGCGAACATTTCTGATGCTGCGAAACTACAGTCAGCATCTGCAGGTCATATTGCGACCACGATGAATGTCGTACAGGAAATTACCTCGCAAACCACCAGTGCAACCTTCGATACAGCACGTTCAGTATCTGAACTGGCAAACATGGCCGATGCATTACGTGAATCTGTATCTGACTTTAAACTACCAGAATAAAGTCAGACATGATGGGGAAATGTGTCTTGACCGCGGTTGAGACACATTCAGAAAATACAGATAAAGCCTCGACAAGATGTACTTAACTTCATACGTTAGGTATCGCGTGACGGTCACAATTAAGTTTGAGCGCCCTTCTTGGCGGCATAACGTAAGAAGCATGAGCTATGAAAGAAATATTAAAAAATTTAGTTGAAACGACAACGCTTCCTGAAGATAGTTATCTTGACCAAGATGCAGAAATTCTTGAAATTTTTGTTGAGGAAATCGAAGAGATCTTCGTTGAGTTAAATGCTTTATTTCCAGAATGGTTGAGCAATCCAGATCATCAAGAAAATCTGAAGACCATTCGCCGCCATTTTCACACCCTGAAAGGTTCAGGCCGCATGGTCGGGGCAAAATCGGCAGGGGAAATGGCCTGGGCGGTTGAAGATACCTTAAACCGGGTTTTGTCCGGTTCGATTCAGCTAACACCGACGGTACAGAAATTTGCCCAAGCGGTACTGAATGTCTATCAATATGCTTTATATCCAAAATTCAAACATGTACAGCAATTGGATCTCGATCTGCGTCCAATGGTGCTGTTGGGACAACAATTACAACAACAAATTTCGCCTGAACCTGCATTGGAAGAATTACTGGCATTGGCAGATCATTTGACCGCTGAAGGTCAGATGACAGGTCTTGAGCTTGCAGACAATGAGCCAAGTGAAGTTGAGCTAACAATAGCGCCAGTAGAAGTACCGGTTCGCAGTGATATCGAAGAAACTGTAGCGATCTTTATTGAAGAAGCAGAAGAGCATCTGGATACGATTGCTACCTTCCTTCGCACTGAAGATGAAAAATCACAAGATTATAATGCGCTGATTCGTGCGATTCATACTTTGCGCGGCAGTTCATCCATGGCGCAGATTGACCAGATTTTTGAGGCCAGCTCTAAAGTAGAGCATCTGTTCAAAACCCTGCTGCAAGATGAAATTGTCTCAACCTCAAAAGAAACTGCTTTACTGATTCAGTATGCCGAGTTTGTCAGTGACTATCTGCATTTGCTACGTCAGGGCAACACTGCAAAACTGGATGCGGTATATGCCACCTTTGAGCGTGTCTGGAATGATTATGGCTTTGCAGTTACTGAAACCAATAGTATTCAGACGCAAGGCTTGGTGTCCAAACTGGTTGAGCTGGATATTGATCTGTTATTGGATGCCGAGTTTGAATTTGATAAACGCGCCCAAGTCGATTATCCGGAATATATTCAGGCACTCAGCCAGCAGGCTGCGGAATTGCTGGCACATACAGAAAGCCGGGCAGCGCAGGGAATTCATGAATTCACTGCCGATCTGAAATCGGCTTATGATGCGCTGCTTGAAAAGCCAGTGCTGCTAAACAGCGATTATGCTTATGAACTGTTCGCACAGGCGCATCAGGAATTTATTCATTTATTTGATACCTTGGCCGCAGGACAGCGCGTCATTCTGAATGATGAAATTCAAAAAATACTCAGTGAACTGTCTGCATTTGTGCAGCAGGATCTGGAAATATTTGCTGAAGATAATACCAATCAGAATTTTGAGCTAAGCTCAGAGGCCACACAGGTGGCTGAAACTGTCGCGACTGGCAGTGTCGATTTTGCTGGCTTGAGCCAACGCATCGCTGCGGATCGTCAGCAGCAGCAAAGTGCTGAAACCAACCGTGATTTTGATGAAGAATTACTAAGTATCTTCCTGGAAGAAGCGGATGAATTGCTGGCAGGCATTGATGAAGATCTAAATACCTGGAGCAAAAAACAGGACGATACAACCTCGCTGAATAATCTGATGCGTCATTTGCATACCTTAAAAGGTGGTGCAAACATGATCGCAGCATCGCATATCGGTTTGATTGCGCATGAACTGGAAAGTATTTATGAGCGGGTGATCCGTCAGCAAATTGCCGTGACACCTGCTTTAATCCAGATTATTCGTCTGGTTCAGGACAACATTTCCGATCGTATTCAATCTATTCGGGAAGACGGTATTGATTATCCTGCACCAGAAGCGATTGCGATTCTGCAAAATATTCAGGCATTGGTTTCTGGACAAGCTGTTGCTGCTGTGGAGAGCGCGAACACTGGAGTTAAAGTTACAGAGGTCGAAGCGACATCAATTCCTGAACCGCAACTTGAAGAGTCAGCAACGACTGAACAGCCTGCAACTGATCTGGCTGAAGCTGAAGAATTACTGGAAATCTTGGAATCTCCTGAGGCCACTGAAGACACACCAGTAGAACGCTCTGAAGAAGACGAACTGAAATCGATTGTTGAAGAATCTTTCCTTGAAGAATCCGAAGAGATTCTGGCGAATGCCGAGAAACTCCTCAATCAATGGTTTGATCAGCGTAGTGACCGTAGTTTATTGCTGCAATTACAGCGTGCTGCCCACAGTATCAAGGGTGGTGCACGTATGATTGATGTTGAAGAAGTGGCCAGTATCGCCTATGAGCTGGAAACAACTTTCGAACAGTTTGCGGTCTATCAATTTAACTCGAATGCCTATGATGGCTTATTGCAGAAAACGCTGGTCTGGTTAAGACAGGCGATTTTCCAGCGTGACTATAACGGTTTTGAGCCGCTGCACAGCAGTCTGAAAAAGATTGCTTATGTGGATGTTACTGCGCAATTGCCTGAGCGTCTGGCGAAAACAGATAATCTGGTGGTCAGTACCGACTTCGGCTTTGTTGAAGGTGATGGTACTGAGCCGCCACAGATGATGGGTGAGTGGGCGAATAGCGGCACCAGCGATAGCAATAACGAGATGATCCGTATCTCTGCTGATCTGGTCGAGAAGATGATTGACCTGTCCGGTGAGAACTCGATTAACCGTTCGCGTATCGAGATGGACTTGGGCCAGCTGGGCAATACCTTGAACGAGATGGAATTGGCGATCAAGCGTCTTGCAGATCAGTTACGTCGAATGGAAGGCGAGCTGGAATCACAGATTATTGCCAAACACGGTTCAGAGAACTCGCGCTATGCTGACTTTGACCCGCTGGAAATGGACCAGTATTCGTCGCTCAACCAGCTGTCTAAATCACTGGCAGAATCTGCATCAGATTTGGTCGACTTCAAGAGTACACTGGCCGACAAGATTCGCGAAACTGAAGGTCTGTTATTGCAACAATCCCGTATTCAGGCCGAGATTCAGGAAAGCCTGATGCGTACCCGTCTGGTTCCATTTGATCGGATGTTGCCGCGTTTACAGCGTATCGTGCGTCAAACCTCGACCACCTTGAACCGTCCTGCAGAACTGATCGTACAGAATACCGAAGGTGAACTGGATCGTAACATTCTCGAGCGTCTGGTCACCCCATTTGAGCATATGCTGCGTAACGCGATTGACCATGGTCTGGAAGATACTGCAGATCGTATCGCACTGAACAAGCCGGAAGTCGGTTCTATTGTCTTGAACATCAGCCGTCAGGGAACCGATGTAATTGTGTCCTTTAGTGATGATGGTAAGGGGATCGATGCGGAGAAGATTCGTGAAAAAGCGCTGAGTCTGGATCTAATCAAAGCGGATCAAGTCATTGATCAGGAAGAAATCCTGCAATTTATCTTCCATCCTGGTTTCAGTACCGCGAAAGCAGTGACCCAGATTTCTGGTCGTGGTGTCGGTCTGGATGTGGTACAAAGCGAGATCAAATCACTGGGCGGCCATGTGTCAGTGAGCTCGGAACTGGGCAAGGGTACGGTCTTTACGATTCGCGTACCGACGACCGTAGCGGTCAGCGATGCCTTGATGGTGAAAGTGGGCGATCAGCAATATGCGATTTCTCTGGCGCAGATTGACCGAATTGTGCGTATTGCACCGACCACATTGGAAAGCTATTTCAACAGTAAAGATGACTATTTCAAGATCGATGGCGCAAACTATAAGCTGCGTTATCTGTCTGAGTTTGTTGGCAACCAGCCGATTCCACGTCTGAATAATGTTGGTCATTCATTGCCGGTGCTGTTGATTAAAGGTAATAGTGGTCAAACCATTGCCTTGCTGGTCGATCAGTTGGTCGGTTCACGAGCGCAGATTGTAGTAAAACCGATTGGACAGCAGTTTGCCAACGTCGGGGTAGTGGCCGGTGCCACGATTCTGGGTGATGGTCAGGTCTGTCTGATTCTCGATGGACAGAATGTTGCCCGCCAGATTCAGGCGACACAGCGTGTCAAACAGCTGAATGATCAGCGTGATGGTTCGCGTAATTCAAATGCACGTCGTCTGGTGATGATTGTCGATGACTCGGTGACTGTACGTAAAGTGACGTCGCGTCTGCTTGAACGTCAAGGCTATGATATTGTCACTGCCAAAGATGGTGTGGATGCGATCGAGCAGCTTGAAAACGTCAGACCGGATCTGATGTTGCTGGATATCGAAATGCCACGTATGGACGGTTTCGAAGTGACCAATCTGGTTCGTCACCATGATATTCACCGTGACTTGCCGATTATCATGATTACCTCACGTACCGGTGAGAAGCATCGTGAACGTGCATTCAGCCTAGGTGTAACACATTATATGGGTAAACCGTTCCAGGAAGCGGAACTGTTGGCCAATATCCAGCAACTGATTGCTGAAAAACAGAGGTAATATATGAGTCAGACCAATTCAAGCAATAAAATGGCTGATCAGATTAGCCAGCAGGAACTTCAGCATTTGATTACGGTATCGACCGGATTTGTTGATGCCTATATTATTGATTGTCATGGCAAAGATCCGATGTTATTGCCACAAAACATTGTCCTGTCAGCACTGGATAGCAATACTCAGGTCAAAACTGTAGAATGGCATGAGGCACAGTTACCGGTCTATGCAGTGAATGATCCGTCACGTCAAAATGGGGTGGCACTGGTGATTGAGGGGGATGAAATTACTCAGCGCTTTGCCCTGATGTGTAATGAAATGCCGAAAACCATCCGGATTCGTATTTCCGAAGTGGTCGATGTCGATCAGCCGGTGAATGATCCTGCCATCTTTCAATATGTGCGCATGAACGAACAGCTGTTCCATATTCCGAATATGACCAATATTCAGGCTACAATCGGGCTGTAATCCAGGCTATAAAATATAAAAAAGGAACTCCATGGAGTTCCTTTTTTATTGCGTTATGAATTTACTTAATTGGCAAGTAAATTCACGAGAATCTGCTCATAGATTTCAGCCAATGGCTCTAAGTCTGCAATATCGACATGTTCATTGATCTGATGAATCGTGGCATTCAATACGCCAAGTTCCAGTACCTGTGCGCCGGTAGGGGCAATAAAGCGGCCATCTGAGGTACCGCCCGAAGTCGATAGTTCAGTTTCAGTCCCCGTCACATTCAGAATGGCGGTTTTAGCTGCATTTACTAGTTCATCAACTGGCGTCAGGAAAGGCAGGCCAGATAAAGTCCAAGAAATGTCATAATCCACACCATGACGATCCAGAATTTCTAAAGTACGTGCTTTAAGTTCTTCAGCGGTCACTTCAGTTGAATAACGCCAGTTGCACAATAGGTTCATGGTGCCGGGAACTACGTTAGTTGCGCCTGTACCCGAATTGATATTGGAAATCTGGAAGGTCGTCGCCGGGAAATATTCGTTGCCATGATCCCAGACTGTGTCGCACAGTTCAGCAATGGCTTTGGAAGCGGTATGAATCGGATTCACGGCCAGATGCGGATAAGCCACATGACCCTGTTTGCCTTTTACAGTCAGGTTGGCATTTATTGAACCACGACGGCCATTTTTGACAATATCACCCAATGTATTGGTACTAGACGGTTCACCGACCAGACACCAGGTGATTTTCTCATTACGCGCTTCCAGTGTTTCAATCACTTTCACCGTGCCATTAATCGACGGACCTTCTTCATCTGAAGTGATCAGGTAGGCAATCGAGCCTTTATGGTCTGGATATTTTTCTACAAAACGTTCTGTGGCAACTACCATAGCTGCTAAAGCGGTCTTCATGTCGGCACTGCCACGACCATAAAGTTTGCCTTCACGGATTTCAGGTAAAAAAGGATCTGAGTTCCAGGCATCCAGATTACCGGTTGGCACGACATCGGTATGGCCAGCAAAACAGAAGACCGGACCTTCTGTGCCTTTGCGTGCCCAGATATTATCTACATCTTCAAAGCGCATGGATTCAATGTTGAAACCAATCTTCTTTAAACGTTCAGCCATGATGTTCTGGCAGTCATGATCAATCGGTGTGACAGAAGGCTGACGTAATAGTTGCAGGCTTAAATCGAGGGTAGCGGAAGAGCTCATACGGTATTCAACAGTCGATAATTTTTTCGGTTCTATAATAGGCGAATATAGACGTGAATGTGAACGACTGATATAAAAAAACCCTATCTGAGATAGGGTTCTGTGAGCGTTTAGGAAAAAACTAGTTTTGACGGATTTCGTCAGAGGTTTTTTCAGCAGTATTGGTTACCGCATCGCCAGCCTTAGACACATCTTTGCCCATGCCTTTTACGGTGTTACAGCCAGTCAATACAAAAGCCATCATTAATGAAGCAGCAAGAATTTTTTTCATCATCATCTCCGTATAATCAATAATAAAATTATTATGATGTGGGACTTAGAGTAGAAAATATACGCTCTAAAAAATATGTGGTTTTCATAGTGCTTCGGTTAATAAATGTAATGCTTTATAGGGGCTTATGCGATGGATGCTGGATCAGCACCGGATTGCGATACATATAAAAGTCATCACTATCGAGTTTTTTATAAAGTCCATCCGTCCACCAGATCGCAGCTGAACTGCTCGGCCGGGCTTGCGGATAAATCCATTCATGTCGTTGCAGACGATAGAAACCGTGCTGTGCAGCAGGAATATGCTGTCCCCATACGCCCAGCCGACGCTCGGTATTGATCCATGAGGGAATTGGCTGATCGGCATGATGTGTAGGCAAATACAGCTGTCCCTTGAGGACGCAAAACCGTCTTTGAATGGGATGCTGCAAAGCCTCATCAAACTGGAATTGTTTTTGTGTGAAATGTTTCATTTTTCTGATTAAAGTATCGGTGCGGTTTAGGCCATACCAATGCGGCAGGCTAAAATCTGCTTCGGCCAGATAATATTTCAATGCCACTTCCCAATGTTCAATCTGTCCTGTATCAGTATTTAATAGCAGAAAATCCAGCTCACCCAAGGTTTTGGCGCCTTCAATTTTTTGCAGACTATGGCCAAGCAGCCGATAGGGATGGTAAGCATCATCGAGCAACCAGAACCAGACCAGCATTTCAAAACGCAGCCCCAAACGTGTGCTTTTTAGTTGCTGTACAAATTCGATTAATTCTTTTGGATGCTGATCAAGAAATTCCAAGCGTGGATGATAATGGTTAAGATGTCGCTGCCAGGTCTGGCTGTCATGCAACTCAAAACGATGTATGAGCTCAAGTTCATCTGGAACATGGGACAGGATATTCGGACTGCCAACAGCAAATGCTAGCTGCCGCACCAGAGGATGTTGATGACGTTGCCATGCTTCTACAAGATTTTGGTTTAAATTGGAAAAGGGCATAGGACAACCTGTGAAAAGTGCAGAAATACAACGGACAGTATCGGAAAACGCTTTATACTACCTGAATTCTGCGGCTAGGGTTGATGTATGAAAGTGTTGTTTTGGCGAAGTCTGGTGGTGCTGTTTGTGATCCTGGGCTTTATCGGTGCAATCCTGCCGGGTATGCCAACAACGGTCTTTTTGATTCTGGCGGCTTGGGCGGCATCTAAAGGCTGGCCGCAAATGGATGACTGGTTATTGAATCATCCCAAATATGGTCCGACCTTAAGAGATTGGCGCGCGCACGGTACTGTACCGCATAAGGCCAAATGGTTGGCCAGTATCATGATGCTGATCAGCGGGATCATTATGCTGTTTACTACGGCACCCTTGGCAGTGAAAGCCTTTACCAATATTACGATGCTGATCGTCGCGATCTGGTTATGGCGACGCCCTGAACCGAATCAGATCATTATTCAGCAAAATACAGTCGACCCAGAAAAGACAGATTTACAAACTCCGCAATCTGTAGATAGCAAATTAAACCCTATAAAACCAAACAAAATAGAGTCTGAGAATAACAAGTCATGAGTACCTTGCATCTGGATCAAGCCGATATCCTGATTGATCTTGCCCAACAAAAACTGTATCTGCCCCGTCTAAACAAGCAATATCTGATTTCCAGTGGCAAAAATGGCATTGGCGAAACTGAAAATAGTGGCCAGACTCCTCGTGGATGGCACAAAGTCGCTGAAAAGTTTGGTCAGAATGCTCCCTTAAATAGTGTATTTGTCGCACGTCAGGTGACGGGTGAAATTTATAATCCCCAATTGGCAGCAGAATTTCCGCAGCGTGACTGGATCCTGACGCGCATTTTATGGCTGAGTGGCCTTGAGGCAGGTTTTAATCAAGGGGAGGGCTGCGATACCTATCAGCGTTATATCTATATTCATGGCACCCCAGAAACCGAAAAGATGGGAGAGCCGCTGTCGCACGGCTGTATTCGTATGCGTAATCCGGAGGTCGCTGAATTATTTGACCTGATCAGTGAAGATGCACTGGTTTATATCTCAGAACAGACATTAGATCTGGAAAAACTAAATGTTTCGAAAAGCGAATAAAAGTTAGATTTTAAGATCATGTGAAAATGATTTTGTTTTTATGGGCTGAATCTGCTTGATCTTGATGGAGACAGCAGAAAAGATTGATTAATCTGATCCAGATCCTATTTTCATGGCATAGAACAGGTTGAATCATCCTCTAAAGCTTAAATTTATCGCTATTTCCCACTTAAAAATAAATGACAGTTGCAAGATTACATGAACACAACGTCGAGTATTTTAAAGCTTTGTATAATCCTTAATCAGAATTGCAATATGTCGTGTGGTTAGACTGAAACTTCGCAGGGTAAAACACAAAATTTCGCTTCAATTTTCATTTTGAAAATTAAAAAATTTCGGTAGAGACTTAAAAAATAAACAAAAAGTGTTGTTTTTTTTAACAAACAACCTATTTTTTAATCACTCACACCTAAAAAGTGGAAAACATTCCGAAAAGCGTTTGACAGGCTGTGCAGATTCTCTATAATGCACCCATCAAACGATGATAGACGTTTAGAAAGGGCGCTTAGCTCAGTTGGTAGAGCGTCTGCCTTACAAGCAGAATGTCGGCGGTTCGATCCCGTCAGCGCCCACCAAGCTCTTTCATGTTGAGACCTTATAGTTGCAGCGGTAGTTCAGTTGGTTAGAATACCGGCCTGTCACGCCGGGGGTCGCGGGTTCGAGCCCCGTCCGCTGCGCCACTTTAAGATCTTGATTTTCGTTTGCCACAATAGCGACATTGTGTAAATGCAGCGGTAGTTCAGTTGGTTAGAATATCGGCCTGTCACGCCGAGGGTCGCGGGTTCGAGCCCCGTCCGCTGCGCCATTTATACGATAGACCTTTTGAGGGCGCTTAGCTCAGTTGGTAGAGCGTCTGCCTTACAAGCAGAATGTCGGCGGTTCGATCCCGTCAGCGCCCACCAGATTCTTTTGCGATGCAGCGGTAGTTCAGTTGGTTAGAATACCGGCCTGTCACGCCGGGGGTCGCGGGTTCGAGCCCCGTCCGCTGCGCCATTTCAAAAGAAATTAAATTGAGGTCCCTGAGCCTGAATTTAATAAACTAAAGATTGACACTCTTTATCAGGGCGCTTAGCTCAGTTGGTAGAGCGTCTGCCTTACAAGCAGAATGTCGGCGGTTCGATCCCGTCAGCGCCCACCAGATTCTTACGATGCAGCGGTAGTTCAGTTGGTTAGAATACCGGCCTGTCACGCCGGGGGTCGCGGGTTCGAGCCCCGTCCGCTGCGCCATCTTAAGATGAAAAGCTTGGATTTCTGAGATCTGAGTTTTCAAGATACCAAGACTACATTCCTTGTTGGTCTTGCGTCATTTAAAACAACGTTGTTGTTTTTCTCAGGGCGCTTAGCTCAGTTGGTAGAGCGTCTGCCTTACAAGCAGAATGTCGGCGGTTCGATCCCGTCAGCGCCCACCATATCTTCTTGCTTCAACTCGATTTATTCCTTAGAATCTGATTCTATTATAATAATATTAAGATTTCACGATTATGAGAAATCCCTATCAGCGCAAAGCCGCGACCAAATCCCAAAAAACTGCTTTCGATCCTCAACAGCTTTATAAGCAATATATTGAAGCCATTGTTGCCAATGCTGGCATTTTTGCACTCTACCAAGATGGCTGGGCCTTATGTGCCACGCCTACCGGACAACGCGCATTTGCCTGCTGGCAAAGTAAAGGTCTGGCTCGACTGCTGATTAAAGACAATTGGGCAAATTACGAGATTCAGGAAATTGGTCTTAAGGATTTTGTAGAGAAAGTCATTCCCTTTTTACGTCAGGAAAGTACCATTGTTTCGCTTGATCTGACCCCGGAAGGACAGAATATTCTGGTGGCACCGGAAAAATTATTACTCGATATTAAAAATTATCTGTATCAGATTTATGTGCAAAAACCTGAACTGTTTAAAAATCCGGATATGCCTTTGCCTAGGCAGATCCGTTTAAATTAAATTTATTGTTTTTAAAACAGCTTGTTTATTGGAACAATGAATATTCATTCAGTAGCCAGCCACTAATCAAAGCAAAATATTCGCGTAACCAGGAATTATAGCGAACATTCTGGGGTGTGCTGGCACTCAGGCTGATGACTTGTTGATAACCCTGATGTCTGGCAATGGCGCGAGCACGAGGGCTGTGAAAATCGCTGGTGACAATCGCAATTGGCTCATTTCGATCAATATGTTGCTGTTTTAATATTGCCTGAGAATATTGCAGGTTCTGTTGGGTACTCCTGCTTTGATCTTCTAGGCTAATGGGGTTGTTGAGCTGCGGATAGTTCGTATGGATATAACTTTGCATGACTTCAGCTTCGCTCTGTCTCTCCCAGAAATTTCGTCCACCGGTCATAATGATTAAAGTCTTCGGATATCGTTCTGCATATTTTGCTGCGGTATCCAGACGATTTTTTAAGATGGGTGAGGGCTGACCCTGATTAATACCACTACCTAATACTAAAATCGCTGCAGCAGGTCGTGCCGGAACAGTCGGGTTGATTGACATCTGGATATAAGCGAAGAAAGCAGCGACACTGATGATCCAGAATAGAAATCCGCCCCAGAGACTGTTCCAGAACAAGGTTCTGAATCGGGAATTCTGTTTCCAGCGCTGAATAGATGAAAAAAACAAGGCATACAGGATGAATGCCACCCCAATGAAGGTAGACAAGGCAATAGCAAAATGCCTCTGACCTTGGCTCAGTAACCAGACGCTATTGAGACATA
Source organism: Acinetobacter sp. 40AMC3-4 (assembly GCF_049898185.1). GTDB lineage: Bacteria > Pseudomonadota > Gammaproteobacteria > Pseudomonadales > Moraxellaceae > Acinetobacter. The sequence goes on along the minus strand of NZ_JAFCXG010000002.1, from coordinate 269,031 downwards.
GAATCAAGCCAAAGATCAGGCTAAGACTTCGTTTAAGTTGATTGAGCATCCAGAGTTCCTTTTTTCTTATTCATATTCTTATTATTGCTTTTGTATCTTCAATAAAAACCGGGCCATTGAGCCCGGTTTTTAGCATATCAGGTTATCTTAATATACATCACGGCGATAACGTCCATCCAGACGTAATTGATCTAGCATTGTTTCACCGAGAATCTCGGTCAGGGCCTGATCCACATCGCTGGCCATACCATTGATGCTACCACAAACATAAATCACCGCACCTTGTGCAATCCAGGCTTTTAGTTCTTCAGCCTGTTCACGCAGTTTATGGTGTACATAGACTTTTTCCTGCTGGTCGCGCGAGAATGCAAGATCGAGACGTTTCAGGGTTCCCATTTGCAGCCAGGCCTGAATGGTTTCTTCAAAGAAGAAGTCATGTTCACGCTGACGTTCACCAAAGATTAGCCAGTTCTGGCTATAGTCCTGACGGTTACGCGCACTGAGCAGACTTAATAATCCCGCAATCCCGGTACCATTACCAATACAGATAATCGGGCGGTTGTCATCAATCAGGTGGAAAGACTCATTGCTGCGAATACGCAGTGCAATGGGTGCATTAAGCGCTGAATGTTGAGTCAACCAGCCGGAACCCAATCCCAGATTACCACTAGCATCGGTTTGCTGACGTACCACCAGACGTAAAACCTGCTGGCTTGGAATACTGGCAATGGAGTATTCACGTGTTGCCAAAACCGGTAATTGCGTGAGGAGCTGATCCAGAGAATCAAAAGGTTCAGCCTGAGTCAGATCACGATCCCAGAGTGCCTGTTCAATATTCTGTTGCATAGAAGGTACTTGTGTACCCGCTGCTATCTGGTGCTTTTGCATAAATGCATAAATACGTTCTGGGCTATTTCCTGGCTGAATCTCGGCAATATCACCTGCTTGCCAGATGGCTTCATGTTCAGGGGTCAGTTCGATATTGAAAGCAGGCGCACCCAGACTACCCGGATTGAGGACTTCACGTTTACTCAAACTCCAGCGATCAAAGGTCTTATCGATACTCATCGCTTGTAGCTCAAGTCGAGTGACTTGTGCCAGTGCAGTATTCCATTGCTGGATATGCTCGTTATTGGCATTGTCGACTTCAATTGTATTGAATAGCTGCTGGGCACCATTCTGTTTTAACCACTGATCAATACGGTGACCAAAACTGCAATAGCTGTCTGGATATTCCTGAGAACCTAAGGCCAATACCGCATAACTTAAATGGCTGAGATCAGCTTGTGCAGACAGGATTTTTTTCTCAAAAGAAGAGGCCAGATCTGGCGCTTCGCCTGTGCCATAGGTGCTGGCAACAAATAATACCTGTTCGGTTTGCTGTAAATCGGCAAGCGTCAGTTGTTGTACCGGCTTCACTGTTGCCGGTTGACGTGCTTCCTGCAGGGCAGTTGCTGTACGCCAAGCCAGTTGCTCAGAAACCCCTGTTTGTGAGGCATAAGCAATGAGCCACGGTTTAGCATTTTCATTCAGGTTCACTAAAGTCGCACCCTGACGTGCTGCGAGTGTTAAGCGTTTCTGTTTGCGACGTTTCAGATAGAGCATCCAGCCGGTCACAAAGAACAATGGCATTAACAAGGCTGCGAGCATGGTAAAGAACTGGTAGATCGGACCGAAAAAGCTGCCACGATGCACCGGTAACATGCTGCTCATGATTTTTTCGTTGAGCTTTTTATCTTCATACAGCTCGACTTCGCTAAATTCTATTGTCTGGTAATTATAAGTAGCACTGTTTCGTGCACGCTCATGTTGAGCGATCGGATCCACAAAGCTCAGCTGCATTTCGCCATCCGGTTTTTTTGGAAGGTTAAACGTTACGGTAGAATACTTATCTGAAAATTCAGTGTTAAAGCCAATCCAGCTCTGGTCTAGTGCACGGACAGTAGTTTCAGGGCTGAGACCTTCGCGTGCTTCACCTTCAGCACGTGGGCCACGTTCGCCGCCTGGATGTCCTTCACCACGGTTATTGCCGGCATTGGCCTGCATTTCCGGTTGCGGACGCTCTACACCCAGTACCTTAAACATGCCATTGCGCCACCAGTCATAAGACCAGTACAGGCCGGTACAGGCTAAAATCAGGTAAAAAATCACCACCCAGGTTCCCACAACAGCGTGCAGATCCCAGATAAAATTACGGCCTTTCAGCTGAGGTTTTACAAAGAACCATTGCTTGATCGAATGACGTTTCGGCCAGCGCAGGTATAGACCTGACAAGACAAAAAAGATCAGCATCAGGGTACAGGCACCGGTAATCTGTTTACCTACTGGACCAACCGTCAAATTACGATGCAGTTGCTGAATAAACTGGAAAAACTCCCGACCCTTAATCTCTGGTAAGACTTCCGCAGTATACGGGTTGATCATGATGTTCTGACCACGCCGTGCGCCTTCTTTAGCGACATTCACGGTACTCGAAGCACTTGGATCTTGTGCCACGGTAATACTGTTGATCTTCATGTCAGGCGCAGTACGGTTAAAGTGCTGATACAGCTCGGCAGGCGTGAGTTTGTCACGTTGCTGAACCTGAACCGTATAACTGTCGCTATTCATCCATTTTAATATTTGTTGTTCATAGGAATAGATTGCGCCAGTGACCCCCATTATCGAGAGGATTAAACCTGCTGTAATCCCCAGAAACCAGTGGATTTGGAAAAATGTCTTTTTAAACATGGTCGTCAGATTAAGGGTGAGATCTATAAAAGTGGCAAAATTATAACTGAAGTTTAAGCTCGAATTATAGGTGTTGAGGATAATATTTATTCTCATTATCATTTATTGTTTTGAGATTAAAAAAACCTCCATGCCGGGACAGGAGGTTTTTCACTGAAGAAAGAACAGTTTAGATTTGTTTTGCTGCGCCGACTTCTGCTTCCAGATGCTTGCGAATCGTGGCGAAAGAGAAGTTTTTGCTGTCCAGACGTTTCGGCAGGATATATGCACCTTGCTGGCCTTTTACCTTGAAATTGACCAACATGAATTCTGGTGTGTTGTACCATTCATAGATGTCTTTCCAGCTAATCGCCCCAACACCTTCTTGCATGCCCATTTTCTGACGCATCACGATGCCATGTGGTTGTACGCCCAGGCGAACACCTTTGATTTCCTGTACCGGAAATTCATTCATCTTGCGTTTAACATACCATTCCAGACCAAAGGTACGGATCAGGTAATACAACACCACACAGACAATGGCCACCCAGCAGAACACGGTAGAATAGTTCTTCAGGAGCAGAATGCCCAGAATAGAAAGTGCAACAACAGCACCCATGATCAGCCATGCTTTCATGCCAATTTTATTGGTACTACGCCAGATCACCAGCTGAGCATGACGCTGCTCGGCTTCTGAAATTTCATAGTTCACAGGCTGGAGGGTATAAGCGTATAAATTTTTCGCGGTCATAGTGAAATTAGCAGATTTTAAACTGTAAAAAGTTTAGCACTAATTGTACCAATTCAGTGAGTATATTGTTCCAAAATCAGCCAAATTATAATGAACCTAATTCAGTTGCCTGTTCATCACGCTCATGAATCAAACTTTGTTTCAGTTGACTCAACTGCTTTAAAATGCTGAACATTAAAGACAGCTGCTGCAAAATGATCAGGGATTTCTGATCTTGCTCCTGATCTTGAGCCAAGCGCTGTCGAATATGGGGAATCATATTTTGCGCACTTAAATCGGGCATTTCATCTCGTAACAATGCACCACGAATGTTCTCGAGAGCTTTGTCCAGTAAATTCAGAATGTCCTGATCTTCAATTTTTTCCCGGTGTGCGCCCAGTGCAGCAATATAACTGATAAAAGTATGGTTCAGACAAAGGAACTCAAAGGCTAGCGATTTTTGTACCGGATCAATATCCGGTTCAGTGGCCAGTGTCGAAATCAGTGAGGCTACCTCGGCATCGGTATTATGAGCAGCACGGCGCACAATCCGATATTTCAGGCCATTATTACGTCCCGATTTATACTGCTCGATTACTTCACTCAAATAATCTGCTTCTGCCTGCAAGCTGCGTTTGATACTGCGCGGCAAACGCCGGAACTTCCAGTCTGGAAAAATAAAACTGACGCCGAACCAGGCAATCGCACAGCCAATCAAGGTGTCGATCATACGCGGGATGGCCGCGGCATAGCCCATACCGTCCAGGTTGAAGTTGATCAGGGCTAAAATCGTGATAAAGGCGGTGGCCTGTGCATACTGTTTACTGCGCAATTCAAAGAACAGAATCCCACTCAGTACCAGAAGCAATAATTGTCCTTCGATGGACGGCACAAAATATAAAATGGCATAACCGAGGATAATACCGACCAACGTACCGATAATACGCAGACGTAAACGCCGTTTGGTGGCGTTAAAGTTGGGCTGGCTGACAAAGAGTGCAGTCAATAAAATCCAGTAACCATATTCAATATTGCTGACCTGTACGAAGATATAGCTGATTAGTAGCACAATCGACAGGCGGATGGCATGCCGGAACAGCACCGACTCGGGTGTCAAATGCTGTTTAATCCGAATCTTGATGTCATCCCAGCCTTTCAGGTCATCATCTCTAAGCTGGTTTTCGATATGTTTGAAACGCTCGGACTTGATATTTTGCTCGGTTTCCAGGTTGCGTAACTGGGCATCAATCGATTTCAGGTTTTGAAACAGCGCAAACAGGGCGCTGATCCAGACCTGATCATAATGCTGTTCCTGACGTAATTTATCTAGCGACTGTCTCAGGTTGTCAAAGGCATGCTTAAAGCGCTGATTATGCACATAGGGTTTGCGCAGCAGCAAACTTTCACTCAGGTCCTTACAGGCTTTGCCCTGAATTGACATGATGCGCTGGAAGCGGAACAGGATATCGCTATGCTGGAAAATCTTGGCCAGTTTCTGATAATCAATATGCGCTGAATCGGCACGTTCATGAATATCCTGCGCGACAAAATAATATTGCAGGCTGCGACGGGTGTCTTTTTGCCCCCGGTCACCTTTCAGGCGAGTCAAAAGGGCAGTTTTCATCTCATTAAAAATCGCAATCAGTTTCCCATTTTCAAGCGAGAGTTCAATCATGCTTTGCTGATAGCTTTTCGGGGTCATGTCCACATCAAACAGATTGGACTTGGCATATAAAAAGTCACCGAGAGCAGAATAGGAAATGGCAAGCTTGTCTTGCGCCAGTCGGGCAGGGAAAATCAGGAAACTGATGGTCGACAGCAGACCGTACCACATCGCGCCGATGACCAATAAACCAGCCTGTTTATACCATTCATCAAACAGCTCCACCCCGAGCATGGAATAAACGGAAATCACCAGACAGCCGTAGGAAATCGTGGCATAGCGTCGCCCTAGTGAACCCAGCAAAATCAGGGCAATACAGGACACAATTAAGGCCAAGGCAAACAGCAAGGGATAAGGAAAAAGCAGATATACGCCTACTGCCGTAATAAAGAAGCCAATGTAGGTGTAGAGCAGATTTAAAATCCGCACCGAAAAGCGGTCATCAATATCGCTTAAACCGGCTGCGACCACCCCTAAAGTCAATGGGATCGTCATCAATTGTTGTCCCATAAAATAGGGAACAAAGGCGGTACCTGCAAATGCCGTCATCATGCGCAGGTTATACATCAAGGTCGTGTTATAGGTGGTTTGCTTGAGACGAGTGAGCCAAGATTTCAAAGGTCGTCCTTTATACTGCAGTCTTAGAGCTGAATCTGAATAGGCTAATGAAAATAGTATATTTATAAATCTTCATTTCAGGCTAAATCATACTATGCACTGTGTTAATTTGTCTGCATATTAGCGCTTTAAATCTTCATGCTTATGACATCGAATAAAATAGTACAACAACCTTATGCCATGTCCTGGATTGTTTTGCTGGCGACCTTAAGTGCACTCGGGCCTTTATCCATTGATATGTATCTTTCGGCCTTACCGGCTATGGCAGCAGATTTTGGTGTCAGTACCCAAATGGTTTCCAATAGCTTGCCGGCTTATTTCTTCGGTCTGGCGATCGGGCAACTGATTTATGGTCCGATCAGTGACCGGATTGGACGTAAACCGCCACTGTATTTTGGGCTGTGTTTATACATTGTGGCAAGTTTACTGTGTGTCTTTGCGCAGGATGAATGGAGCCTGATCGCTGCACGGATTCTGCAAGCCTTAGGTGGCTGTGTCGGGGTGGTCATGGCACGTGCTGCAATTCGTGATCGCCTGGATATGCATTCAGCAGCTCAGGCCTTTGCCAGCATGATGATTGTGACTGCGATTGCACCAATCATCGCTCCGAGTCTGGGGGCCTGGGTATTGATGTTTTATGAATGGAATGTGATCTTCTTGGTGCTGATGGGCTGCGGTCTGTTGAGTCTGGCCTGTGTACATTTTCTATTTAAAGAAACCCTGGAGCCAGAACGTCGTCTCAAGCTGAACTTTCAACAGGTTATAAGTTTGTACCGGTGCATTTTTCAGGATCCAAGCTTTCGACGTCCGCTCTATGCCGGCTGTTTTTCCGGTGCGGTGATGTTCTGTTATATCAGCGCTTCTTCGGCCATTCTGATGGATCGTTATCAACTGACCGAGCAGCAGTTTGCTTATGCCTTTGGTGCCAATGCCTTCGGGATCATGCTGTTTTCGACCTTGAATAAACGTCTGGCTGGGCGTTTCTCGATATTGCAGCGTCTGAAAATTGGCACCTGTCTGCAGTTTGCCGGTGTATTAGGGTTAATCTTGCTCGGCTGTCTGGATGTCGATTCTGTGCTCTGGGTGTTGTTAGGCATGTTTATTGTGGTGGCAGCCCTTGGGTTTACTGGTCCGAATGCCATGGCTTTAGCAATGGCTAAACAGGGCGAGCGGGCAGGAACTGCAAGTGCCATTATGGGCAGTATGCAATTTGTCTGTGGTTTATTGGGCGGTGTATTACTGAATTTTCTGATCTGGCATGCTTTACTGAATATGGCATTGATCATGCTGGTTTTTGTCGGTATTTCTGCTTGGGCGATTTTTAAAATCAACATGCCCAGCCTAAAAAATGCATAGATGCTGGCTGCCTCTCAGATAATAAAAATACTGGTCTGGACAGAGGGCTAAGCAAGTTGGCTTAGCCCTGCTTGCATCACTCATCGATAAACACGGCAAATTCTTCTACGGGAACGCGCGGGGTAATAAAGCTGTTAATAATTTGCTCTGGGTCGGCATAACCCAGTGCCATACCGCAGACCAGCTCTTCATCATCGGGTGCGCCGACCAGATCAAGCACGATCGGGTGAAAGTGATTCCAGGCTGCCTGCGGGCAAGTGTCCAGACCGCGGGCTTTTGCTGCCAGCATAACATTCTGGATCATCATGGAAACATCCATTTTGGACCCAATCGCCAAAGACCGATGTACAGTAAAAAATAAGCCGACAGGGGCATCAAATAATTCAAAATTACGCAGCTGCTGACGCGCCATTTTTTCCTTTTCGCCTTTTTGAATATTCAGCAAGCCATATAAACCCCAGCCATTTTCACGACGACGTTCAATAAATGGCGAGATCCATTGTTCAGGATAGTAGGCAAAAGTTTCCTGATACTGCTGCGACAATTCCGGATTTGCATAGATTTGCATTTGTGCCTGACAAACCTGCTGCACGAGTTCATCACGCTTTTTACCTGTTACCACATACACTTTCCAGGGTTGGGTATTGGTTCCTGAAGGTGCGCGGCTGGCCACCGCCAGAATCTCTTTTAAGGTGTCTGTACTAACGGGGGTATTTAAAAAAGCACGCACTGAATGGCGAGAAGTGATGGTGTGATCTACAGCATGAACAAGATTTTGATCCATTATGGGGTCCAGTCGAATATCCTTATTGAGTTTGCAATGACTATAAACTAAACAAACAGAACGGGGGATAGGAAAATTTAATTCTTCGCTAGCTGAAAAAACCATTTGTCAACAAAATGACTTGAATAATGAAATTTCGCATTCTTTTAGCTGAGCATAAATCGCCTAAGTGATAGCAATGGATTTAGTCATAAAGTTGGTCTTTGATTTAAAAAATGGCTTAAAACCCAAGTGCTTGAACCATTCAACAATAACAATTTCACACAGAGAACTGGTTTATTTTGACTGAAAATCAAGATAATTTAATTTCAAGATCCCTGTTTCATTTTGTGTCGAGTAAAAGATTAATATTTTTTTTGAATTAAAATATAGATTAATCTTCATATAAAAATGAGAATTTATAATTATTTTTTATAGGTAAATTAACTATTGCTAATAAAAAGAAATAAAACCTGATACGAAGAAACAGCATAATGTACGACTTTTCATCTTAATTCATGCATTTCGTGATTAAGATCTGTTTTAAATAACGCGATTCCAGATGGCTTGAATGAAGTCTTTAGGTTGAAAGCACTCATCAAGCACTGAATGTTTTTTTTGAGCTTAAAACACAGTTTTTTTACCAGCATGCGCATCTGTTTGAAAATTGTCTGCAATTTTACAACAGACTGAGTATCGGAATAGAAAAGGTGTTGCTTTTATAAATCTCTCATTTGTTGAATATGATCGTGATGATGATATTCATAAGTTTGAAAGAGATGATAAATCGGTTTGTTTTTCTAAAGGTGATAGATCAAATCAGGATATTTCCAGATGAACATCTAATGAGCGAGCTAGAAATCTAGCGCACTCCATCACTTTTAGAAAAATAAAAAATTCAAAATCATCTTGGGCAAAAAATTATGGATTTTACTTTTAACGCATTTTATACCTTGATTGCCGCAGTCATTGTTTTGTTACTCGGCCGATTCCTGGTTAATAAAATCGATTTTTTAAAGCGCTACAATATTCCTGAGCCGGTTGCAGGCGGTTTGGTTGCTGCGATTATCTCATTACTGGTGCATTCACTGTGGGGATACAGCATCACCACCAGTTCAGAGCTACAAACCAGTTTTATGCTGATCTTCTTTGCCTCGATCGGTCTCAGTGCCAACTTTTCCAAGTTGCGTGAAGGCGGCATCGGTCTGGTAATCTTCCTGTTCGCTATTTCAACTTTTATTATCTTACAAAATGCAGTCGGCATGAGTCTGGCCACCTTGCTCGGTATTGACCCATTGATTGGCCTGATTGCAGGTTCAATTACCTTAACCGGTGGTCATGGTACTGCAGGTGCATGGGGTGAGATTTTTGAGGTTGAACATGGCATTCAGGGGGCGCTTGCACTGGGGATGGCCAGTGCCACTTTTGGTCTGATTATCGGTGGGATTATTGGTGGTCCTTTAGCAAAACTGCTGATTAACCGTCATAATCTCGCAATTGCACGTACGGATCAACAAATCGAAAAGCGTGACAGCACGCCAATGGATATCAACTCGACCGAATATATTCCATTTGAATATCCGCATCAGGTGCGTTTAATTACCGCTGATAATGCAATCACGACCTTGGGCCTGTTCGCAGGCTGTTTGGCTTTTGCAGAGTTCATGACGGGTTTCAGTAAAGGTACTGCATTTGAACTGCCGACATTTGTGTGGGCATTGGCAGGTGGTGTCATCCTGCGTAATGTACTGGAAGGTATTTTCAAAGTTCAGATTTTCGATCGTGCGATTGATGTGTTCGGTAATGCTTCATTGTCGCTGTACTTGGCAATGGCATTGTTATCATTGAAATTATGGCAATTGGCTGACCTTGCAGGACCACTTATGGTGATTCTGGGTGCGCAAACCATCACCATGGCTTTGTATGCAGCTTTCGTCACTTTTCGCATCATGGGCAAAAACTATGATGCTGCGGTACTTGCAGCAGGTCATTGTGGTTTCGGTATGGGTGCAACGCCAACAGCGGTTGCCAATATGCAGGCGATTACTAATATGTATGGTGCATCGCATAAGGCCTTCCTGATTGTTCCATTATGTGGTGCGTTCTTCGTTGACTTAATCAATGCTACTGTTATTCAGATGATTTTGAAGTTTTTTGCATAATTTTTATGCCTGATACGATGAGTCATAGGCTCATAAGGATGTGACATGAATGATCAGTTAAATGAAACCTTACTCGGCTGGATTAATGCCCTGAATGGCCCTTTATGGGATTTTCTGGTGGTGTTTCTGGTCGCAGTCGGTATTTTCTACACGATCATGACCGGTGCAGTACAAATTCGTTTGTTCTGGCACAGCATGAAAGTCATGAAAAATAGCCGTGGCAAGGTTCAGGATACGCACGGCATTACCCCGTTTCAGGCCTTTGTCACTGGACTGGCAAGCCGGGTCGGTGTGGGCAATGTCGCGGGTGTCGCCATTGCGATTGCAATTGGTGGCCCCGGTGCCGTGTTCTGGATGTGGTTTACTGCCTTTTTGGGCATGAGTTCTGCTTTTGTTGAATCTTCTTTGGCACAGTTGTTCAAGGTGCGAGATAACAAAAACCAGCAATTCCGTGGTGGACCAGCTTATTACATTACACAAGGCCTGAAACAGAAATGGCTCGGGATTGTCTTTGCGATTGCATTGATCACGACTTATGGTTTTGTCTTCAATGCAGTTCAGGCCAATGCCATTACCGGAGCAACCTCTCATGCCTGGGGCTGGGATCAGGCGAACCTGATTCTGCCATTAGGCGGCCTGAATCTGGAAATTTCCTGGGTTGGATTGTTTCTGGTCTTGATGACTGCGGTGATCATTTTTGGCGGAATTAAACGGATTGCAAAAGTCGCGGAAAGCTTTGTACCGTTTATGGCTGTGCTTTATCTGGCGGTGGCTTTGTATATTGCAGTCATCAATTACGATCTGCTCCCATCCATCTTCCAGCTCATTTTCAGTAAAGCCTTTGAGTTTGAAGCCGCCGCTGGTGGTTTCTTTGGTGCCATGGTTTCTATGGCGATGATGATGGGCATCAAGCGTGGTCTGTTCTCTAACGAGGCAGGGATGGGTTCGGCACCGAATGCTGCTGCAGCTTCCGATGTCAAACATCCGGTCAATCAGGGGCTGGTACAGATGCTCGGAGTATTTGTAGATACCTTCGTGGTGTGTTCATGTACCGCGATTATTATTCTGGTTTCAGGTCTGTATGAAAATGCAGGCTTTGAAGGCGTGACCTTGACCCAGATGGCGCTTGAAAGCCAAATTGGGGCTTGGGGTGATGACTTCCTGGCTTTGATTCTGTTCCTGTTTGCCTATTCTTCGATTATTGGTAACTATGCCTATGCCGAAGGAAACGTCCAGTTCATCAATAACAATAGCCGGGTGATGTTGATTTTCCGCTTATTTGTATTGGTGATGGTGTATTTCGGTTCCATCGCCAGCGTGCCACTGATCTGGAATATGGCGGATCTGTTCATGGGTGTCATGGCAAGTATCAACCTGATTGCGATCCTGTTGCTGATGCCATTCCTGCTGATGCTACTCAAAGATTATACCGGTCAGCTGAAGCGCGGCGTGAAAGAACCTGAATTTAAACTGGATAACCATCCTAAATTTAAAGACAAGGTCAAATCAGATATCTGGTAAGACTTGAAGCAAAAAGCCCCGATCATTCGGGGCTTTTTTGTGCCAAAGTTATTTAAAAGAAATTTAAATAACTTTGATAAAGCACGAAGCCCAAAATCAGGCTGAACCAGACTGGTAATTTTGAGCGTAGCAGGGCAATCATCACTGCGACAAAGACCAGGTCGGAGCCATAACTAAAATAACGTTGTGAAAGATCCAGCAATAAATACAGCAATAGCCCCACCACCGCAGCATTGATGCCCATCACCGCCTGATGAATATGGCGCTGCTGCATCAACCATGACCAGTAGGGCAAGGTGGCAAAAATCAGGAAAAATGAAGGTAAAAAGATTGCGCAGGTCGCTAGTACTGCATTCAGCCAGACATAGGGCGTCCAAGGCTGCAAAGCACCAATATAACTGGCAAAACTGAATAAAGGCCCCGGCATAAGCTGGGCAAATGCATAGCCAAGATCAAAAGATTGTGCACTCACTAAACCAGTCGTGACAAAGTCCTGATGTAACAAAGGCAAAATCACATGACCGCCACCAAACACCAGCGAGCCAGTCTGATAAAAATTGGAAAAAAATTGCAGCTCCGATTCACCCCATAATTTTCCAGCTAAGGGCAGCAGCAAAAATGGCAGGATAAATGCCAGTAACCAATAAGGTGCAGCGGCAGATCGAATATAAGGCGAGCTGATTGCCGTTTTGTTAATTTCTTTGGGTTTCGAATCTGATTGGGAAAAATATCCAGCCAAGAGTCCACAGATTGCGCCCAGTATAATCACCAGAATCTGGTTAAAACTTACTGAAACGACTATCAGTAATGCGACAGAGAGGATTAAGACAGCGTATTGCCAAACCGTTTTACAGAAGCTTCTCAGCATTTGCCAGAATGCCCAGGCGATTACAGAAAATACAATTAACTGGATGGTATGAAAGCTGTTTGAGTTTAAAATATGAAAATAGCTTTGACCCAATAACGCCACCAAGGTCATCAGAATCATTGAGGGCAGGGTAAAACCCAACCATGCGATCACGGCACCAGTATAGCCCCGTTGCAGATAACCGATCGACAGCCCCACCTGACTGCTGCTCGGCCCGGGTAAAAGTTGCGCCAAAGCGACCAGTTGACTGTACTGGGTGTCATTCAACCATTGCAGTTGGGTCACAAATTTTCGGTGAAAAAACACCAGATGCGCCGCTGGACCACCAAATGAAATGCAGCCCAGTTGCAGGAAAATCAGGAAAATCCGGTACAGTGAGATTGAAGGCATACAGTTATGGGAAAAATGAAGATAAAGTAGCTGAACTGTATGACAGTTTTACGAAATTCTACAGACTATTTATGCATGTGTTTATACACTATGCTGCTTTAGATTAATGAGGACATTCTCTGCATGCAGAAATATGTGTTGAGTATGGTGATACTGGGTACATTTGGCCTAAGTGCTTGCCAAACGACCCCAATGACAGCCCAAGCGGCGACTAGTCATCTACAACCTGCTGCACAACGCGGAGAAGCTCAGGCACGTCCGAATCAAATTGATTTTCAAAAGATCAAGCAAACCCAGCAACGTCCGGTAGTTGCTTTAGTTCTGGGCAGTGGCGGTGCGCGTGGCTATGCGCATATTGGTGCGTTGGAAGTACTGGAACAGGCGGGTATTCAACCAGATTTTATTGTCGGAACCAGTGCGGGCAGTATTGTGGGATCCATTTATGCAAGTGGCAAACCGGCGATTGAACTGCGTAATATTGCCCTCAACATGCGACCGAATGATGTCCGTGATATCAAGCTGGCCAGAAAAGGTTTTTTTGATGGCAAGAAAGTTGAGGACTATGTCAACTTGCAAGTCGATCAAACCCCGCTTGAAGCCATGAAAATCCCGATGTTTGTGGTAGCAACCGCGCTGAAAGAAGGCAAGAAAGTCGTCTTTAACTATGGCAATACCGGACAGGCGGTACGTGCTTCAGTCTCGATTCCGAGTATGTTCATTCCGACCATCATTCAAGGTAAAGAATATGTAGATGGTGGTCTAGTCAGTCCGGTGCCGGTCGATGTGGCACGTGAGTTGGGAGCCGACATTGTGATTGCGGTAGATATTCTGGCACAACCCATTCACACGGAAACCAGCAATGTCTGGGGACTGTTTAACCAGAATATCAATATTATGCAGCAACATCTGGCGCATGAAGAATTAAAGCATGCAGATGTGGTGATTCAGCCGGATTTACGCGAAAAAGGCCATATCTTTGATGTCCGTGGCAGGGAACTCACCATGCAGGCCGGTGCCGAGGCGACCCAGTTAAAGTTGATGGAAATTTCACAAGCCTACCAAAAACATGATTATGCTCAAGGACATCGGATTCCACAGTTTGTGGTACATGAACATCAAGCTCAATAAATCTTTTTTTTGAAATTTCTGTTTATCCCTATATCGCACAACCGCGGTATAGGGATATCCAATCAAGAGAATGAAAGATCATCGGCTGTAACGCTTAACTGATTGTTATAAAAGATAAGATGATTGCCTATGTGTATCAGTCAGTCGGAATTATCTCAAAAGATAAAATTAATTTTAAACATAACAAATTGAATTATAAGTATATTGTTTTAAATAATAAGCCTTATTCGTCCTAAATTAAAATTTTAATATTATTATACGTATACTTAAGTTGATCAAATATTCAAAAGCATCCGTGTTCATGCCAGAATGCAGTTTGAAAAGATCACTGCACAGATGTAGATAGCATGATGCATATTAAAATTGGACAGCAGGTCAAACTGGCACAATTCGAACACTATATTTTTACAGTGACCGCACGCCATCAGGATGGTTCTTTTACCGTTGAAACGACCTTGGATGGTCAACAAATTTTAAGTTATCAGAACGTGGCACAGGAAATGCTCAGGCCAGTGATGCTTTAAATCACGCAGAGTCTTTCTATTTTCCTGAATTATTTTTGTTCAAAGCTTAAAACAGTGAAAAATTCTCAGTTGCTGTGTGATTAGCCCCAGATAAATAAGTGTTGATTTATTGGCACTTAACTTTCTAACTGAGATTTTAAGCAATTAAATATATTTTTTTCTGTATGAATACATTTTCTATATCAATAATTGTGATGCTTCATTTGCCGAATTGAACATTTTATTCATGCTAAAAACGCTATAATAATAAACGATAACCTTGTCATTCAAAGAGTTCAAAGAAAACGATGGCCCCTTTAGATCAAATTGCAGCAGTGTCGGATGACCAGTCAGAGTTAACGATGTCAGTTCTCATGACGCCAGATATGGCAAATTTTTCAGGAAATGTTCATGGTGGAACCATTCTGAAATTATTGGATCAGGTGGCGTATGCATGTGCAAGTCGCTATTCGGGTAGTTATGTCGTGACCTTATCTGTAGACAAGGTGAATTTTAAAGAGCCAATTCACGTCGGTGAATTGGTTACATTTCTGGCCAGTGTGAATCATGTTGGCCGTACCTCGATGGAAATCGGGATTCGTGTAGAAGCTCAGAATATTCAAAAGAGAACGGTACGTCATACCAATAGCTGCTATTTCACCATGGTTGCGGTGGATGAAAATGGTAAACCAAAACAGATTCCAGCTTTGAACCTGGACAATGACTGGAAACGTTGCCGTTTTGAAGCAGCAGAACAGCGTAAAGTCGCGCGTTTGCAAGAAAATCATCATCCTTCATGCAGCATTTATAAAAAGACTGCACAGAGTTAATTTAAATCGTGATTGAGAAAAGACCTTCATATGAAGGTCTTTTTTTTGCATCAATTTCAGTTTTTCACTGGAGCTTTGTTATTTTTTACCCTAATATAAAACGATACGTATCGTTTCGATTTTTAGATCTTAAAAGTTAAGTAGAAAAATATGAGCAGTGACGAAAAAAGTTCCCGACGACAGCAGTGCATTTTACAGGCGGTCGCAGATGCGCTGGCAGAATGTGAATATCATCAGCTGACGATTGAAGATGTAGCGGCACGTGCCGGCGTAGGCAAGTCCACGATTTATCGATGGTGGAAACATAAATCGGAACTGGTGCTGGACACTTTCAAACAGCATACAGCTTCGGTATTTGAGCTGGATGCCTCTAAAAGCCTGAAAAGTAATCTTATTCAACAACTTGGTTCTTTATCTCAGGCACTGAATCATCCGGTGGGGCGGGCTTTGCTGGTGGTGATTGCCAATCACCGTGAACTGGCAGGTGAGTTCTTTCAGCAATATCTCTTGCCACGTCGGCAACAGACTCATCAACTGATTCAGCAAGCGATTGAACGGGGAGAAATCCGCGCGGATTATCCTTTTGATTTGATGCTGGATACCTTATACGGCCCGATTCATTACCAGATCATTTTTTTCAACCGGATTCCAGATGAACACTATATCCAGAATCTGGTCGAGTTGGCCTTGTATCCTGTCGCTATTCAAGCCTGAGTTTGTGCTATTTCCCTACAAATTTTAAAAGTTGGTGATTATGTCAGTTAGCGCTGAGCGGTTATGGAATCGCTCATTTATCTTGTGCTTATTCAATAATTTTTTCCTGTTCGTTTATTACTTTGCCTTACTGACCATCTTGCCGATTTACATCATGAAAGATCTGGGCGGTTCGGTAAAAGAAGCTGGGTTGGCGCTGACGCTATTTTTGGCCTCTTCGATTGCGATTCGGCCATTTTCCGGCATGATCATCGAAAAGCTCGGCAAGAAAATCTCGATGCGCGGCGCAGGTGTGATTTTTGCCTTATTTGCCTTTAGTTATTTGCTGGTGGATAGCATGTGGTCGCTGTTGCTGGTGCGTTTTTTACATGGCATCTGGTTCAGTATTTTGACCACGGTGGCAGTACCTGTCGCCAATGAATTTATTCCTGAACAGCGCAAAGGCGAGGGCATGGGTTATTTTGTCATGTCGACCAATCTGGGTGTGGTTTTTGGGCCCTTGCTGGCATTGACCGTAATTCAGTTCACCAGCTTCAAAGTCTTATTTGGCATTCTTGCTGTTATCATTTCTTTGGGGCTCATTTTCTGTTGGATGCTCAAAATCACAGAGTTACCAAAACCTGAAGCTATAAGCACAGAAAAAACTAGCTTGAGCTTGCAGGATATTCTGGAAGTCAAAGTTCTGGCGGTAAGTTTTGTGGCTTTACTAACCGCTTTTGCCTACTCGGGCATCATGAGTTTTATTATTGCATTTAGTGAAACCAAGCAGCTTTTAGCCTATACCAGCGTATTCTTTATTGTCTTTGCAGCGTCCATGTTGCTGGTCAGACCTTGGATTGGAAAGATTTATGACCGTAAGGGACCCAGTGCGGTTATTTATCCTTCCTTTATTTTCTTTGCCATTGGTCTGGTGATTGTCAGCCTGATTTCCAATCAATGGATATTATGGTTGTCAGCGGTGTTTATTGGCATCGGTTATGGTTCAATGTTCCCATGTTTGCAGACCTTGGCCATTCAGTCGGTCGACAAACAGCGTATGGGACATGCGATTTCAACCTTCTTTACCCTGTTTGATCTGGGTTTAGCGATCGGTTCCGTGGCAATGGGAGTATTGATTGCCTATTGGGGCTTTGAAACCACCTATGTTTTGAGTGCTGTACTCGTCATTGTGACGATATTGGTTTATCGTCAGTATGTTGCCAAAAAGCAAAAATAAGCGCCCGGCAAGTTTGGAGTTATAAAATGGAATTAAGACATTTACGTTATTTCGTTACAGTGGCGCAGGAACTGAACTTTACCCGTGCCGCGGAAAAATTAAATACGGTACAGCCATCACTGAGCCAGCAAATCAAGGATCTGGAACGTGAGGTTGGCGTACAGTTGCTGGAGCGGAATAACCGTAAGGTCGGGCTCACTGAAGCCGGTCAGGCATTTTTAAAAGAAGCTTTATTGAGTCTTGAGCATGCAGAGCGCGCCATTCAGACTGCCAGACAGATCGCCAATGCACAGCAGGACCAGCTGAATATCGGTTTTGTCCCGGTCGCGGAAATGAAAGTCTTTCCTTATATCATGCTGAATATCCGCGCGCATTTTCCTGAACTGAAAGCTCAGTTTCACAGTCTGACCGATGCAGAACAGTTTAGTGCCTTAAGAAATGGACAGATTGACATTGCCTTTACCCGTTATCCGGGGCAGTTGAGTGAATTTGATTCGATTCGCATTTTTGATGAGCCTTTAACCCTGATTGTGCCGAGAGATTCCCCGGCTGCGGCCTTGTCCTATGTCAGTATCAAGAGTTTTGAAAATCAGGACTTTGTGATTAGTGGTGAGCAGTCCTCACCGCAACTGCATAAGCTGATTCAGGATTTTTTTAAACAGTCCAAATTAAAAGTGAATGTGGTGCAGTATTCCACCAATATTCTGCTCAATGTCAATCTGGTGGGAATGGGCGTGGGCTGGAGTCTGGTGCCAGCCTATGTGATTCCATTGCTCGGCGATAATATTGTGGTGAAAAAGACCCTAGAACCCTTACCGATGATTGGACTGTATGCCAATTATCGCAAGGATCAAAAACATGTGGTGATTGATCTGATTTTGAAAGTATTAAAAGAAAAGTTTTGTGTGGATCTTTTTTAATATTTAAACCTTCAATCTGCCCATCTAAAAAGCCGTGCGACAGAAATGATCTGTAGCACATCCTTTTAAATGGGGAGACTAAATCGCTTTATACTGAACATCTAATAATAAAAAACTGGTTGAAGCAGGATGATGAAGCTCTATAACAATCCGCAATCACGTGGCCTGACCTTATTGCCTTTGCTGAAAGAATTGCAGATTGAAGACCAGATTAAGCAGATAGAAGTTGCCTATGAGCATATGCATCAGCAGGCGTATACACAGATCAATCCGATGGGAAAAGTTCCCTGTCTGGTAGATCAGGAGGTCGTCATTTCAGAAATGGCCGCCATTTTTATCTATCTGGCAGATAAATATCGTGACAAAGGATTGGCACCTACTTTGGATGATCCGAAGCGTGGAGCGTATTTGAAATGGATATTTTTCTGTCATGGGCCCTTCACCGAATATATCGATATAAAAAATTTGCAGGTACCGCCAGAAAATATTGAAAAGAACCGAAGAAGTTTAAGTTTTGGGAATGAAGCAGCCGTATTTGATTTTCTGAAACAGGGTATCGGGCAGGCCAGTCCTTATCTGTTGGGTGAAAAAGTCTCGGCGGCGGATCTCTATGTGGCTTACTGTTTGATCTTTGCGATCTCTGCGAAAATTTTACCGAAATTTGATAAGTTCAGGCCCTTCCTGCAGCAGATGGCTCGCCGTGATTCCTTGAAAGATATTCCGTGGTTTCAGGAATACCGAGTCTAATTCCTCGGTCTATATATTGTCCGGGATATCTAAAAATAATAAAAAAACCACGCCGAAGCGTGGTGAAAGGTGACCAATATTATTTCAGGTAAAGCTTTTTAAACAGTTGCTGGCTGGTGCTTTCCATCGATTGAGGAATGGCCAGCGCAGCCACGAAACGGTCAGGACGCAAGATTACAACTGAATCAGACGTGTTACCAAACCACGAGCGGATATCTGTGCCGATATCACCAATGGTAATAACATCTTCATACTCTTTGCGCTGGCTATTTTGCAATTGCACCGCCGGAATTACCTGAATGAATTTCACACCGAGCGATTTCCACTGTTGCAACGTCTCCGGGCTGAGACCCCATTTCGGATCAACACCCCAGGCAATAATCGCAAAATCATTGCCGATCACTTCATCCAGTAACACGGTTTCACCCGAAGCCAGTTGAACTTGAGGCTGGATAAACATCTTGCCGACCGGAGAGTTCTTGGCTCCATTACTCAAAAGTGCACCGTCATGATATTTCGGCATTGGTTTAAAGCGCATTTCCAGCAGATACTGTTTGATCGGCTTGATGTAGTTCAGGGCATAGGCAATACCATCACGAACAAAACCTTGCCATTTTTTCGGTGGTGCCAGTACATGACCTGCCATCACCGACAGATCAATCATCGCCTTGGCATGGTCTTTACGTTCGATCTGATAAGAATCTAAAAGTGCTGGGCCAGCTTTACCTTGAATAACCAGTGCCATTTTCCAGGCCAGGTTAAAGGCATCACGCATACCGCTGTTATAACCCTGACCTTGCCATACCGGCATGATGTGCGCAGCGTCACCGGCAAGCAAAATACGGTCGACACGGAACTTGTCCGCAATACGGGCATTATGAGTATAGACACGCTGACGGATCACTTCGATACCATCCGTGCTTGGTAAAACCTTAGAAAGAAGTTTGGCAATATTTTCCGGTTTGCTCAGTTCTTCCTGCGTTTCACCCGGCATGACCATAAATTCAAAACGGCGGATACCATGTGGCAAGGCGGCCGATACATAAGGACGTACCGGATCACAACATAGGTAGATATGCGGTGTAGCAAGCGGGTCGTTTTCAAGATCGATCACGATCCATTGATTCGGTGCGGTTTCACCTTCAAAGGCAATGCCCAGGTTGCGGCGCACATAAGAATTACCGCCATCACAGGCAATCAGATATTGAGCGCGGATGGTTTCTGCATCGCCCTCTTTATTTTGCAGATTGAGTGTTACGCCGTCAGCATCTTGACTAAACTGGGTCAATTGACGAGAAAATAGCACTTGGGTGTTTTTATATTGCTTTAAGCCTTGCAGCAGAACGTTATCGACTTGTGGCTGAATAAAGGCATTACGGCGCGAGAAACCAAACTCACGTGTTAAAGGCTGAATATCTGCAAAACAGCGACCTTTAGGCGTCAAGAAGCGCATCGCATGATTCGGAGTGGTATGCGGTAAGACTTGATCGACTAAACCCAAAGATTGAATGGTACGTAAGGATTCATCATCGATTCCAATCGCACGTGGATAATCAATCAAACTATCCAGTTGCTCGACAATCGTGACAGCTACGCCTTGCTTGCTTAGATAGTTGGCAATGGTTAAGCCTACAGGGCCGGCGCCAAGGATTGCCACTTCAGTAGTGTAATTAGTATTGCTCATAGCGAATGTCCACTCAATCGACTTGCATTTGATGCTATTAAGGGACAGTTAGAAGCCAGAAACAAGTTAGGCGATAGTAGCTTAAGTATATGGATAATATTGGATTGAAATAGGTGGTTTTTAAATAAATAATTGATTTTAATTATAAAAATAATAAAAATTTGATAGCCTGTATTAATTCTATGATCAGTTTTGAGTATGGTGATAAATAGATTTTATGCAATAAAAATGCTGAACCAGCATCAAGCATGATTCAGCATAGAATAATATCGGGGGCAGTATAGGACAAAGCCTACTGGAGAATTACTGTCCCTGATATCTTCATTGAAGGATTAAACGAGTTGTTCAATCACTTAACGTGCAGCAGGTTTTGCAGGTGTCGTAGTTTCCGCAGCAGCTTCAGAGGCAGCAGGCTGCTCTGCAGATGCGCCTGCAACAGGAGCATTCGATTCAGGTAATTCCTGGGTAGTCACAATCACTTTTTCTTCTGCAGTGGTGGTTTTCGCATCTGTAGTTTTACTATCAGCAAAACTGGTGGCTGCAGCAGCAGTAAGCGTAGTGGCAAGTAAGATTTGTGCATATTTCATTTTTGGCATCCTTTTATTCATGTCATGTAATCTGCCGAGCTGACCATCACATCAATTCGACAGATGCCCATCCTAAGCACTGAAATTTTACTGAGCAAATCAATTAACAAAAGCGACACGCAGGGAATAACCCAGCAGATACAAAACTGAGAAAGTTGTTTTATTTCTGTTAATTATGCGGAGTTTTATTTAATGAAAGTGTGTGTGAATATTTCAAGAATCCAATTTGAAATAAAAGTTAACATAGAAAATTGGTAATTTGGGATCATTCCATTAATTTTTATCTCTGTGATTTTCACGCCGTGTTTGCGAAGAACACGCATTTTAAAGTCACACTGTGCTTTATAATGCAGAGTATTGCTATTTCTATTCAATCTCTTGAGAGTCGATTTTGAAAATTCTGTCAGCGTCGCAGGCTATTCCTGTCCATATCATTTCCGGATTTTTGGGTGCAGGTAAAACCACACTACTCAAACATTTACTGCAGCAAAAACCGGAACAGGAAATCTGGGCGGTGCTGATGAATGAATTTGGCCAGATTGGCGTAGACCAGCAGTTATTGCCACAAGATCAGGGTTATGCGGTCAAAGAGCTGTTGGGTGGTTGTCTATGTTGCAGTAGTCAATTGCCGATGCAGATCGCCTTGTCGCGCCTGCTGTCAGAAGTGAAACCGGATCGCCTGTTTATCGAACCTACCGGGCTGGGGCACCCGGGACAATTACTGGAACAGCTGACCGAACCGCACTGGCATAGCCATTTGAACATGCAGGCTTTAGTCACCGTGGTGGATGGGTCGCGTTTGCATGACCGGGACTGGACCCAGCAAAACCTGTATGCAGACCAGCTCAAGGCAGCGCATATTGTGGTGATTTCACATACTGACTTGATGACAGCCGCAGATCACGCAGCGCTCACGCAGCTTCAGGCAGAATATCAACCTTATGCCCAACAGTGGCTGTTCACCGAGCATGGACAACTCGATATTGAACAGATCAAGCAGGAATATCGGGGTTCTGCCCGTCAGATTCAGCCTTTGTTAAAACAGCAACAGACCCCCCGTTCAGCGGATACGCCCGTAGTGATTCAGCAGATGCCTTATCATTATGTAGAAAGCGCGCAGGGTTACCAGGTCGCTGGCTGGAAATTGCCAAAACGCTGGCAATTTAATTTTTATGATCTGCTGGATCTGCTCTGTGAACAAAAAGACTGGCTCAGAATAAAGGGAATTTTTCATACCGACCAAGGCTGGAAAAGCTTTAATTTTAATCCGGAGCAGTTTAATTATCAGTCGGCAGATGAAGGCATTGATAACCGGGTGGAAGTGATTTATCAACAGTCACGCGATTGGCTGGCATTTGAAACTGCCCTGATGCAATGTCGTATCGATCCAGAAAAATAACGGTACTGTTTCTAGTGCGCTGAATGAATTATTGGCCTAAATCTGTTCAGCAAAATAGCGCTAAATCTTATATGCTAGGCGCCAAATTTGAGGATTATGTGATGGCGTTAAAAGCGACGATTTATAAGGTTGATTTGAATATTGCGGATATGGATACGCATCGTTATGCAGACTATCAGCTGACGATGGCGCTGCATCCTTCAGAAACCATTGAACGCTTGATGGTGCGTATTCTGGCCTATGCACGCTATGCCGATGAAGCACTGGAATTTACCAAGGATCTGTTTGAAACCGATGAACCGGCACTCTGGGAAAAAGATCTGACCGGTCAACTGGTCAAATGGATTGAAGTCGGTAGCCCGGATGAAGATAAAGTCAAAAAGGCCAGTGCGCGTTGCAAGCAGGTCGCAGTTGTCACCTATGGTTCTGCGGTGGATGAATGGTATAAGCGCAGCAGCAAATTAAAAACCTTAAAAAATGTGGAAGTGTGGAAGTTATCTACCGCAACCACCGACGCATTGCCACAATTATGCGAACGCACCATGCAGTTACAGCTCAATGTGATGGATGGTGAATGGACCTTGATCGGTGATCAGGGCCAGGTGCTGGTGGAGTGGGAACAGTTACAATAAGGCCAAATAAGGATGCAAGTCTGGACTTGTATCCTGTAGCTCAAATTGCGTATATCTGAGGGATAAGAATACGCAGGGCTGCACCATGTACCATGAACTTTATGATTTACTGCTGGCTGTCGCGATCGGCGCAATTATTGGTGCAGAGCGTGAGTATCATAGTAAATCTGCCGGACTGCGTACCATGATTATGGTCAGTCTGAGTTCCTGTTTATTTACCATTATCTCTCTGAAAATAGGCGTGGCCAATCCTGACCGGCTGGCCGCTAATGTCTTGACTGGACTGGGTTTTCTGGGTGCCGGTGTTATCCTGAAAGATGATAACCGTATTTCTGGAATTACCACCGCAACCACGATCTGGATGACGGCAGCACTCGGCATGGCGGTCGGTGCAGGCTATGAACTCTTAAGTATTTGGGCTACTTTTATTGTCATGGCGGTGCTGGTTCTATTGATGTATGTCCAGCGCGGCATTGAATCTCTGAATCAGGAACGCAGCTATGAAATCGTCTGCCCATTCGATCAGAATGATTCCGATCACTACGAAATGTTATTTAAACGTTATCAGTTAAAAGTGGTGCATTCCTCACAAAAAAAAATTGATCAACAGATTGTCGGACGCTGGATTCTGATGGGATCGGCCAAGAATCATCAAGAATTAACCCAGCATTTACTCAATGACAAGAATATTCAGGAACTCAGCTTTTAACCCATCAATGGCCCAGACTTAAAAAAACAGAGCAATCCGGTTTATACTGAGCTTTGAATTTTATGCCCCTCTCAGGTAAATAACCATGATCAACGAACTTGAAATTATTGATTTAAAAGTAGGCGAAGGTAAAGAAGCGGTAAAAGGTGCCTTAATTACCACGCACTATACTGGCTGGCTGGAAGATGGAACCAAGTTTGATTCTTCTATTGACCGTGGTAATTATTTTGAAACTGTCATTGGTACCGGTCGTGTGATTAAAGGTTGGGATCAGGGGATTCTGGGAATGAAAGTTGGCGGTAAGCGTAAACTGATGGTGCCTGCACATTT
The DNA here is from genome assembly GCF_049898185.1 of Acinetobacter sp. 40AMC3-4. Taxonomy (GTDB): domain Bacteria; phylum Pseudomonadota; class Gammaproteobacteria; order Pseudomonadales; family Moraxellaceae; genus Acinetobacter. The sequence continues at coordinate 244,852 of NZ_JAFCXG010000002.1, read as the reverse complement.
GGCCTATGGCGAACGTAAAATGGGTAAAGTCATTCCAGCCAATTCCAACCTGATTTTTGAAATTGAACTGTTTGATGTAAAAACACGTGATTAAAATGATTTAACTTGCTGAATATAAGTTATATTTTTTATTCAAAGATATACGCTGGTTTCGGTGCAGTTGCTTCAAAATAGGCTGTGCCGGATAAGCTACAAAAAACATCTAAAAAGATTTGAAATCAAAAATATTCCTTGTAAATTATAAGAATAATAAAGAATTATCTTGAGATAGAACGTATTTGCATAACTCGATAAGGAATGTCTGTTTCTTCGTATTTGTCTGTGCCTTGAGCTGGATGACTTGCATCATAAGTTCAGCAATCGCTCAGGATGAACTCCCTTCGCCGTCATTTCAGCAGCAATCTCACGACCATATTACTGAAGTTCATTTTACCGAACATAGCACTAGTGCCTTGCAGGGAAAATGGCTGTTTTATCCGAGTCAGTTTATTGTTCAGCCCAGCCCCGTACTCCAGTCAAAAACAGTTGAATTGCCAGCCTCTTTTAAAACTCTAGCGGGTTCAAACTCTGGCTACGGTACCTTTATTGGTTATTTTAAAATTCCGAAAGAATTTCTCGGGCGACGCATCGCGATTCGGATTCCAACCCAATACGGCGCCTATCGGGTATATGTCAATGGACAGTTTATTGTCCGTCTCGGGGAAATCAGTACCACACCTGACAAACAGGTGACTGAGAAAGCACCGCGTATTGGCTATTTTGTTCCAGACACTGAATATATTACTTTAAGTATTCAGGCTTCCAATTATACCCACTTGCATGGCGGTCTCGAACGACCAATGCAGATCGGCGTTGCAGCTACCATCAATCGCCAATTCCAGCAGCTCATGATGAGTATTGCCATGGTGTGCGGGGCGGTACTTGGGGTGGGGGTGTTTACCATTCTATTTTCGGTATTCCGGGGATCACGAGAACGTAACAGTAAAAGTATCTTTGTTTTTGGCTGGTTTATTGTCTTTTTGGCCCTGCATAATCTGTTTTCTGCACCTTATGCCTATTCGGTATTTACCAATATTAATTGGCTGTGGGGAACCCGCTTAGAGTATCTGTTTACTTTTATTGCTGCCTTCTTTTTTCTCAGCTATATGCATCTGTTTAACCGGCGCTATTTAAATCCGGTGATTTATTATATCGCTGTGGCATTACTGGTTTTTAACATTATTTTTACCCTATTTTCACCTCCTGAGATATTTGAACGAGTAGCCCTATTTAGTGCGATTTTTGCCTTGGTCATCATCGGTAATTTTATTTACGGCTTTTATCAGACCTTACGTTATAAAGAGCATTATTCGCGTTTAAATCTGATTGCGATTATTTTCCTTTGTGTCACCTTTTTGAATGATTATCTGTTGCTGATCAATGTAATTAAAACCACGCATCTGTTCTTTATCTCAACCAGTATCTATGCCTTACTAATTATGTTTCAGCAGTCCAGACATTATGCACATCAAACTTATGAGACTGAACAGCTAAACCTGAACCTGATCGCGCTCAACGATTCACTCGATCAAAAAGTCAAAGAACGCACTCAGCAGCTGCGTGAAGTGAATGCCAAACTGGAACAGCAAATGAATATTGATGCGCTAACCGGAGCTTTTAACCGGCGTGCCTTAAATCATGAAATCCAGCAGCAATTTTTACAGACCCGGCAACAGCCGCAACATACCTTAATTTTTGCCATGCTCGATGTCGATTTTTTTAAAAACTATAATGACTACTATGGCCACTTAAAAGGCGATGAAATCCTGAAAAATCTGGTCAGGATTATTCAAGGCACTTTGCCACCGTCTGGCTATCTGGCACGTTATGGTGGTGAAGAGTTTGCGATTCTGCTCACTGGAATGCCGGTTCAAACTGCCCTTAAAAATCTGGAAAATGTGTTAAACCAGATTCGGGAACAGCGTATGCAACATCTGAATCGGCCAGATGAAAAAGATTATGTTACGGTTAGTATGGGCGCGGCCTGGGTTGAACAAAAACATGGCTATGCAGATATTCATGAATTGATGAAAGCGGCAGATGTGCAGCTCTACGCCGCCAAACAGGCAGGACGTGATCAGTTGAAAATTGAAAAAGAGGCCGATTAAAAAACATATTTATACAGATAACGCGATTCATCTTCTGGCTCGGCAGAATGGGGATGAAAGCCGCAGTGTTGATAATAACTTAACGCAGTTTGAGTAGACTGTATTTCAATCTGATGAATTTTTTTCTTTAATAAAGCGCGATGCATTTGTTGAAATAACTCGGTGCCAAATCCCAGTCTTTGGCAGTGTTGGGCCACATAATGCATCCGGATTTCTCCAGTATCACTGACCAATAAGAACCCGACGACCTTGTCATAGATGAGATAAACCCAGCAATCGTTATACAGCATATCGACAATCAGGCTGGCATGATCAAATTTTTCTAGCCAGGTTTGAATTTTGCTTTCTTCACGCTGATGATCCAGTACACAGGACTGAATGCTGTCATGAATGACCTGAATAATTTGAGGTATATCTTCGACCTTCCCTTCACGAATCATAATATTATTCATTTTCTCGAACATTTATAGGGAAGGTTTATTGGATAAAAAAGAAGAGGGTAAAAAACAGAACAATATTGTAGTTTTTTGAGAATCTTTACTGTGATTTATCAATGTGAAGATTGGTTCTGTTGCTGATTTGTCCTGTTTGTTTATCTCAAGTTCTTGAATCTCATTAGGGAGTTAAAAATAAAAAATCAAAGTAAATCAATTTTTAAATAAATCGAAGTTCGAATCTGGGTAAAATGAGCAAGCAGAGAAGATAAATAGTAAAAATAAGCCTCAAGTTTGCACTGTATAAAAAATAGACGTATGCTGGGTCAAAAGGGACTATTCAAATGAATCTTGATCCTATAACCATAAAAATAAAATTAGTCACATGAGATCATCCACCATGCTGAAATTACTGCTCCTGTTATGTGTTTTATTCATGTTGAATGCTGCCTGGATCGTCGGCAGAAAGATCTATAAAGCTCAGCGCCATCTGGCGCGTCAGCGTCCAGAAAAACCGGCACAGATTTCCAGCATGACAGAGCAAGAGGTCATCGAGCAAGAGCAGCAAGTACATCTGGTGGATGCTTATGAACTGGAACTGTTTGACGATGTGGCACAGCTATTCTTTCAACGGCAGGTGCATATTGAGAATCGGGCACAGGCCGAACAGTTACAGCAAGAACTATTACAAAAAATGCCGATGCACAGTGGCACCCAGATTCGTCAGATGGACTTAGGCGAATGGTCTATTTTCTGGAATTTTTATGATCAGTCACTGGAATATTATGTCGGTCGCTATGGCGTATTCTATGCACATGTCGACCGTTTTGGAGAAGAGCACCGGCAGGAAATCCGCAGGGAACTTTTGCATTCTGACTGTGCTTAGAACACCACTTTCAGTCATTTTCTACGACTGAAGATCTTAGGCTACGTACTTAAGCCATTACAATTCAGAAAAGGTATCTCATGCCTTAGCTCAGATTTTTTCTGCCTCTTGGCGGAAATAGCCCATATAATTTATCTCCTTTAAGCCATAATCTTGCGCTAGAAAAACCTCAAAACTCGCGAGTCGTATCCTCGAAATAGTCATTTAAAATGTACGAAGTCTGGCGAGCAATGATCCGGACTAAAAAGGCAGAAATACTATGATCATTGATTTTCATCAAGCACAATTACAGAAGTTTATTGCTCTGGCGATGAAGATCCAAGCTGAGCCTGAACAGTATTTGCAGTTTGATTCGGTCTCGGATTTTTATAAGGCTGACTGGCTGCAGGCTTTCCCAGCTGGAACTGAATACTATGTTTCCGGTCTAGATGATGGTGCCGATGAGTTTCATGCCGTGATTTATTATGGCGAAGCGCAGCTACAGATCAGCTGTGGACAGGCACAGCTTTCAGTAAAACTATGTTGCAAACATTGACCGGGCTGCCGGAATTTCCCGATAAAAGAATAATGACATCCGCTATAAAGTTGATATAAATTGCAGAGTCATCTCTGTATCTGATTTTTATTCGCATCAGCCGAGAGTGGCATAGGCGAATATCGTAATAAAAATAAGGAAAAAATAGCATGGCACATCAGTTCACCGTGAAAGCAATTATCAATGGCGTGTCTATTGATGAATTTAAGCGTTTGGCCAATGATATTCGTTTGCATGAGGCAGTTTGCCATCGAATTCCTGCGCAAAACTTGGAAATTCTGGTTTCGGAAAAGCAGGGGCATATGTATACCCTGAAACGCGCTTATAATCTGGATGTTAATATTCCGGATATCGCAAAAAAATTACTCAAAGATGCATTCCGTTTGCAGCGTACCGATGTCAGCGATCTGAATGAAATGACTTCGACGGTACAACTCGGTGCGAACTTGCCGATCGAGGCCATCTGTCAGCGTGCAGTTACCGGAGATGAAGATCAGATCCAGTTTCAGTTAAACTGGACAGTCAAAGTCAAAGTACCTTTGCTGGGTGGCATGCTAGAAAAGCATGCTGAAGGTGAAATTCGTAAATTTAGTGAAATTGAACTCAGCATCGTCGAAGATGAATTGCGTAAAGGTCTCACCGCTTGAAGCAATCAAATAGTGTGATTGACCTAATTTCAAAACTGGTCAGGTAGACGCCGGGTAGTGGTAGTTGATTGGGTGGTAGATCGCCACTTTCAGTGTATTGCCACTATCCAGGAAACCCAGCTTAAGTGCTGATAAAGTTTGCCGTCACGTTAATGCTGATGGCCAGAATGGTGGTATTGAATCCGTAAGCCAAAAGCAAATGTAGGGTATTCAAGACTCGCATGGATTGGCAAGTAATGGATACATCTGCAGTTTGCGCAGAAGTCCCGATGATATAACTAAAATACAAAAAGTCTGGATAAGTCGGTCTGGTGGTATTGGGGAAATCCAGTCCACCTTGTTGCTGTTTGTCGAGCGCCAAATAAAAGTCATGTGCATAATGAATTGCAAAAATCGTATGCATCAAGAACCAGGCTGAAATAATGGTCAGAACTGACAAGATTAAATGACCGGTTCGGATGGTAGTATCTTTAGGTAAGTGATTAATTTCAATAATAATCGCTATAAAACACATGATGAGGGTGGTGATCACCAGAAACAGAATGATCCATTTGCTGGCATCCTGTTGCATGGCGCGTTGCAGGATATGAGCATGATCAATACGCCAGAGTTTTTTATGGTCAATAATAAATAAACGTAAATTGCGATATTCCAGCTGATCAACAGGCAGCTTGACCAGCTCAAAGGGGTGAGGGCTTGTAAAACCAGATAAAATCCAACGATTGCTGGGAAAATAATAAAGAAATACAGACGGGATTGAAGTGCCGTTTTTATAGATTGAAGAAACTGCATCATGTCATTTATATTTATTTTGCTGATTTCTCAAGATCCTAGCACAGAACCGTTTGCAATAAAGAAGATTGCAACGGTCTGAGTTATTTCCTCTACGACATTTCATCCTAAAGGTGTCGAACTGATTCGAGTTGAGTCATTTGACTGCGCGGATCGCGTAGCAGGCGTCATTATCTCAATAGATTTTTTCTGAACTGATGTTTAAACGGATTGAGCGGGTTGTTGGATTGCAGTGCCATAAGCAAAGACTTCCACCATGCCACCTTGCATACCGAGTTCAGTCGTGCTGAGCCGAATGCCCATAATCTGAGTCGCACCAATTTTTTCGGCTTCCAGTTTTAAACGTACAATCGCTTCACGTCGTGCGCGTTCTACTACACTTTCATAGCTGGTCAGACGGCCACCCAGCATATTCTGCACATTGGCAATCGCATATTTAAAATAATCATGGGAAATGACCACATTGCTGCTGATCATCTGTCCGGAATATTCAGACACAACGAAGCGGCTATTGTTCACCCGGATATAGGCCAGACGTTGTTCCTGTTCATCCAGATAACGAAAATGTTTACGTTCGTTATAACGACCAAAGCCGAAACCGACACTAAACAGAATGGCAAAAATGATGATCTGGAGAATTAAACCATCCATGTTTTAATCTGCCTGCGGAAAAGGGTCGGGCAATTTTGGCATGATCGGATCAACCACTACGGCTGTCCCATAAACAAAGAGTTCAGAAGCACCTTGGGCAATATTAGAGGTCGAGAAACGTATGCCGACAATTGCATTGGCACCCATGCTGCGGGCTTTTTCAATCATGCGGTTCATGGCTTCCTGACGGGATTCTTCCAGCAGTTCAGTATAGGCGGTAAGCTCACCACCGACAATATTTTTCAGGCCGGCCAGTAAGTCACGTCCGACATGTTTGCTGCGTACGGTACTGCCATACACCACATCAATTTGCTGGCGAATGGTATGTCCCGGTACAGATTCCAGATTGCTAATTAACATGTGCATGTTTTCTAAATAAATCGCTAGTCTATGACAATAGGAAAACTGCCTTGAAAATGCAATAAAAAAAGCCCACTGAAGTGAGCTTTTCTTGATCTATCTGGAATTTATTGCGCTGGTTGTTCTGCCGCACGGCGCTGTTCAGACACAGACGGTGTGTTCAGCAAGGTATCCGTCGTATTGACTTTCAAGCCGCCCCCCAGGGTTTTGTAGACTTCAACCTGATTGTTCAGATTGGCCTGTTCAAGCAATAACAAACCTTGTTCTGCTGCATAAGACGCACGCTGTGCATCCAGTACAGTCAGATAGCTGTCAATTCCGGCGCGGAAACGTGCCTGTGACAAGCGATAGGTGGTGTTGGTTGCTTCGACCAGACGGCGCTGAGCTGCAAGACGGTCACCAATATTCTGACGTACTGCCAAGGCATCATTCACTTCACGGAAAGCAGTCTGAATCGACTTTTCGTAATCTGACAAGGAAATTTGCTGATCGGTTTCAGAAATACGGATATTGGCCTGACGGGTACCCCAATCAAAAATTGGAATATCCAGACTCGGACCAAATGACCAGGCAAAACTACCTGATTTAAACAGGTCGCCTAAATCAGTAGAGGCATAACCTGCTGAACCGGTCAAACTAATTGTCGGGAACAGACGTGCACGTGCTGCCGCAATATTGGCACCTGCCGCAGACAGGCGGTATTCTGCTGCACGAACATCTGGACGGTTGATCAATAGATCACTTGGCAAGCCTGAACCCAATGCAGTATTGGAAGTGATGCGGGTCACGCGTTGTGCTGGTAATAAATTCGCAGGCACTTGCTGACCGACCAGCAGGTTTAACAGGTTTTGTGCCTGTGCCACCTGAGTGCGGTAATTCGCAACATCATTACGTGCTGTTTCAACCGAAATTTGCGCCTGACGCACTGGAAGCTCGCTGTCGATCCCGACATCAAAACGTTTTTTGTTCAGATTAAAAGATTCAAGCTGAGCTTTCAGCGTTTGCTCAGCCAAAGTCAGATTGGCATTGGCAAACGAGTAGCTGAGCCAAGCCTGAGACACCTGACCAATTAAGGCAATTTGCGTCGCATCTCGAGCACTTTGGGTCGCCAGGAAACTATCCAGCGCATTGTCACGCAAGCTGCGGACACGTCCCCAAAAATCCAGTTCATACGCAGTTACACCCAGTCCGACATTATAAGTCGTCACTGCACCGCGATTCTGCGAATTCATGGTGTCCTGGCGTAATACGCTACCACTGGCACCAATCGTCGGTAACTGGTTGTTTTCAGTAATCTGATACTGTTGCTGAGCTCGTTGAATATTGAGGGCAGCAATACGCAAATCACGGTTATTGTTTAATGCCAGATCCAGCACCTGTAACAGGCGCTGATCAGCAAAAAAGTTTTTATAACCTTGTTCTGCTACAGAAGTACCAGACGCATTGATATAGCTGCTCGGGATATCTGCCTGCGCAACCGGCTCTGGACTGCGCATGCTTTGACAAGCCGTCAAAGCAAGCGCAAGGGCAGATACCGCAATGCTACGACCTGTAATAGACCATACATTTTGCATTACGACTTATACTCCTGATTTTGTTGTTTTGGTTTGTATTTAAAGACACTTCGAATCCACACGTAGAATACCGGGATAAAGAAGATACCTAACAAGGTCGAGCTGATCACGCCGCCGAGTACACCATAACCGACTGAGTGCTGGCTACCTGCACCTGCACCTGAAGCCAGGGCAAGCGGTAATACACCAAAACCAAAGGCCAATGTGGTCATGATAATTGGACGTAAACGCATTTTTGCCGCATGCAAGGTCGCTTCAAATAACTCTTCACCTTGTTCCTGCAATTCTTTCGCAAACTCGACAATCAAGATCGCGTTTTTCGCAGAAAGACCAATCACGGCAATAATCGCCACCTGGAAGTAAATGTTATTCGACAGGTTCGGGTTTTGCAGCAATACCATTCCACCAAAGGTAAGTAATAATGCACCAACAATACCCAATGGCACCACCATTAGAACCGAGAACGGAATCGACCAGCTTTCATACAGGGCTGCCAGACACAGGAAGACGATCAGCAGTGACAAGGCATACAGGAACGGCGCCTGTGCACCAGATTCACGCTCTTCCAAAGACAGACCTGTCCATTCGAAATCGAAACCTTGTAAGCCCATTTCTGGTAACTTCGCCACGATTTCTTCCATGGCCACCATCGCATCACCTGAACTGATACCCGGAGCAGGTGTACCCTGAATGTTCATCGAAGATACGCCGTTATAACGCTCAAGACGTGGTGAACCGTAGGTCCATTCGCCTGTGGCAAACGCCGAGAATGGCACCATTTCACCGCGGTTATTACGCACATACCATTGGTCCAGATCTTCAGGCATCATACGCGAGCCAGCTTCACCCTGAACATAGACTTTCTTGACACGACCGCGATCAATGAAGTCATTGATATACGAACCGCCCCAAGCAATACCCATGGTGCTGTTAATTTCAGCAACACTCACGCCCAATGCACCGGCTTGTGCATGATCGACAATGACACGGTACTGTGGATTATCTTCCTGACCATTCGGACGTACACCAGCCAGACGCGAGTCTTGTGCTGCTAGACCGAGAATCGTATTACGTGCTGCCAGGAGCTGATCATGACTTTGACCACTTGCAGCTTTGAGCTGTAAGTTAAAGCCAGCCGACACACCCAGTTCAGGCATTGCAGGTAATTGCAGTGGCATGATGTAAGACGCATCTTTGACAATCATGTTCAGCGCCATACCACGTTGAATAATGGCACCGATTTGAGATTCCGGACTGTGACGCTCTGACCAGTCTTTCAGTTTAATAAATGCCAGACCTGCGTTTTGTCCCACACCCGTGAAGGAGAAACCTGCCACACTAAAGACGGATTCGACATGCTCTTTCTCGTTTTCCAAGAAATAGTTGGTCATGGTGCTGATCACTTTGTCGGTACGTTCCAAGGTTGCATTTGGCGGTAACTGAACCAGCGTCATGACCACGCCCTGGTCTTCATCCGGTAGGAACGAAGAAGGCAGTTTCTGGAACAACAGCACAATAATACCCAGTACCACGGCATACACCACACCTGAGAAAATCTTGCTGTGGGTCATGCGGTTGACGCCGCCCTGATATTTCACAGAGACCTTGTCAAAACTGCTATTAAACCAGCGGAAGAAACGCGCAAAAATACCATTACTTTCCGGCTTGTTCGGATCATGCTGTTTCAGCAGGGTCGCACACAGGGCAGGAGTAAAGGTTAAGGCAACCACCAGTGACAAGACCATCGCTGTTACCAGCGTAATCGAGAACTGGCGATAAATGACCCCGGTGGTTCCACCGAAGAAAGCCATTGGAACGAATACTGCCGACAGCACCGAGGTAATACCAATCAATGCGCCAGAAATCTGTTTCATCGATTTTTCAGTTGCAGCAACCGGATCGAGATGTTCTTCCACCATGACCCGTTCGACGTTCTCGACCACAACAATCGCGTCATCGACCAGAAGACCAATCGCCAATACCATGGCAAACATGGTCAGGGTATTAATCGAGAAGCCAAAGATGTTAATGACGGCAAATGTACCCAATACGACGACTGGAACTGCCATGGTTGGAATGATGGTGGCACGCCAGTTCTGCAAGAACAGGAACATCACCAGGAATACTAGAATAATCGCTTCGATCAGAGTTTTAACTACACTCTTAATCGACAGTTCAATAAATGGTGTTGTATCAAACGCCAGTTGGTCGACCATGCCTTGCGGATAGTTCGGACGTAACTGTTTTAAGCGTTCTTCAACCGCTTGTGCGGTATCCAGGGCATTGGCGCCAGTCGCAAGCTTGATTGCTACACCACCAGCCGGTTTGCCATTAAATTTAGAATCAAACTGATAGTTATCTGCACCGAGTTCAACTCGTGCAACATCACCTAAGCGAACCTGCGCACCAGAAGTGGCATTTTTCAGGAAGATATTGCTGAACTGTTCCGGCGTTTGTAACAGACTTTGAGCCGTTACCGTCGCATTTAACACTTGTCCTTGAACTGCAGGCGCACCACCCAATTGACCTACGGCAACCTGTGCGTTTTGGGTACGGATTGCAGTGGCAATATCACTTGGCGTTACTTGCAGGCTTGCCATTTTGGCTGGATCCAGCCAGATGCGCATCGCATAAGAACCACCAAAGACCTGAACTTCACCGACCCCGGCCACACGGCTTAAAGGTTCAGCAATATTCGAGTTAACATAGTCTTTGATGTCATCTGCAGTCAGGCTGCTATCAGGTGAATAGAATGCCAAAACTTGCAAGAAGCTTGCACCCGATTTGGTCACTCGCACACCCTGACGTTGTACATCTTCAGGCAACAGGGCAGTCGCAGACTGTAATTTGTTTTGAACCTGGACCTGTGCGATATCAGGATCGACACCCTGGTCAAAGTTCAAGGAAATAGACGAAGAACCATTACCCGCACTGTTGGACGAGATATAGCGCAAGCCATCCATACCGTTCATTTGCTGCTCGATGATCTGGGTCACTGTATTTTCAACAGTTTCAGCAGATGCACCCGGATAAGTCGCAGAAATCGTCACGGTCGGTGGCGCGATGGTTGGATATTGTGCAATCGGCATTTTGCTGATGGTTAAAATACCCGCCAGCATAATCACCAATGCAATCACCCATGCAAAAATAGGGCGATGAATAAAGAATTGAGCCATGAACCATTACTCCTTATGCATTTGCAGCAGGTTTTTGTTCAGGTTTCTCTTTAGCATCATCTGCCTTTTTCTCGCTCGCTGCAGGCTGTTGCGGTGCAGCACCTTGTGGCGCAGCAGCTTGAGGTTGATAAGGTTTTGGTACAACTTGCTGTTCAGGTTTTACTTTCGCAATACCATCTACAATCACTTTATCGCCTGGATTCAGACCTTCAGTCACAATCCAGTTGCTGCCTTGGGAACCAACGGTAGTCACTGGACGTGGCGTCACTTTATTGTCAGCACCGACCAGCATCGCCATCGCCTGACCTGTTGGGGTACGGGTCAAAGCTGCTTGCGGAATCAGGAACGCATTCGGTACTTCACCCTGTACGATTTGTGCAGTGGCAAACATACCTGGCAGAAGCAGGTGATTTTTGTTCGGGAATACCGCACGTAAAGTCACGGTACCTGTTTCCGGGTTCACGCTGGCATCAGAGAATGCAAGACGGCCTTCAACCGGGTAGATACTGCCATCTTCAAGCTTCAACTTGACTTTGGTATTGTTAGAGCTGTTCAAGCTGCCTTGATTAAGCTGTTGACGTAAACGTAAAAGCTCGGCACTTGACTGGTTGATATCTACATAGATTGGATCTAGACGCTGAATCGTTACCAATGGCTCTGGCTGATTCGCTGTCACCAAGGCACCCGCTGTCACAGACGAACGGTTGGTCTGGCCCGAAATCGGAGCACGTACAGTCGAATAGCCTAGGTTGATTTCTGCATTACGCAAAGTTGCGCGATTGGCATTCAAATCAGCTTCAGCCAGTTTGACCTGTGCCGCGATGTCATCATATTCCTGTTTGGAAATGGCATTGGTACCGACCAGTTGACGGTAACGGCCTTCCTTCACACGCAATACGCCCAGATTGGCTTCAGCACGGGCAATCGCTGCACGGGCATTGTCTACTGTAGTGCGGTTGGTACTTGAATCGATTTCATACAAGGCCTGACCTTCACGCACATAGCTGCCTTCCGTGAACAAGCGTTTAAGCACCACGCCACTGGCTTGTGGACGTACGTCTGAAATTTCAAATGCTGTTGTACGACCTGAGAGCTCTACAGACTGCTCTACACTTTGCGGTTGTGCAACAAGAACACCGACTTCAGTCGGTGGCATTTGTTGTTGAGCACCAGCTTGCTGGCCCTCTTTAGGATCTTTGCTACAACCAACAAGTGCAAGACTTGTTGCCAATGCGCAAGCAGTCAGGGCAGGTGCCCAAAGCTTTGCAGAAATCATTATTCCACCTCTAATTAGATTTATATCTAAATTTTCTTATTTGTGAGCCGCGCAATATCTGATCCAGACCATATACCACAACGAAATCCAAATAAAACTGATACTCCAGCCGGATATGACATCTGAAGGAAAATGTACGCCCAGATAAACTCTTGAGATCCCCATCATCAGCATCCATACCACTGCACCGATCACGATGAGGGTATAACGGGAATGTTGCCGATGGATGTAAATTGCCAGACAAGCCAGACAGGCCGCATATAGACTATGGGCACTTGGAAAGGAACTTCCAAAGCTTTCAACCAGATGCAAGGATTCTGGTGGTCGGGGTCGGGCAATTGCAAATTTCAACAGCCAAGCTAGGAGAATTCCTCCGATAATTCCGATACATATAAAAATTGCGTTTGTATACTTTTTATACCACAGCAATGCAATACACCATAGCGTGGATAAAAATAATACAAATGGCATGCCACCTATTAAGGATAAGGACTGAGTAATTTGATTCCAAAACTCGGTGCGATACAGACTCATCCATTCCACAGCTTGCAAGTCGAGCTCGTTTAAAGCGGGAATATTCAGGATGAACACACTGAAAATTAAAAATAAAATACCGACAAAAAGTAACAAGTAATGCATGCCAAAAATCCTTGTCCTTTTAACCGTTCGCAGATCGGCCAATTGTCTAAAGCAAAGTGTACTTGTCAGTACACTTTTTTTCAAGTGTGCGTATTTTATGCGAATTACATTTTTTTCGTAAGGAATTTGTTGCTAAATATACTGTAATTATCTCAGTTTTGAGTTTTTGTCGATGTATGATTTTCGTCAATTTCAATGCTTTGCTTGGGTGGCCAGAAGAAATCACTAGGTCGGGTCAGGAAGTGAGTCATGACCAGTTTTGCCAAAGGTTTCCACTGTTCAAAACGCACCCGGCGCGCGCGTAAGGCTACAATAATCGTCAGAGTGAAACTGACAAACAAGTTGGTCAGGCCAATGAGTAACACACCCAGAAAAGACACTACGATCAAGCCGATATCAGGGCCATTGATGGTAATCAGGCCCTGAATAAAGTTGGCAGAGGCAAATGCGATATGGCGAATATCCAACGGTAGACCGAGAATAAAACCAATGGTGCCCATACTGCCGAGCATGATCCCGAAAATAAAATTACCCGCCAATGCACCCAGATTACGTTCGATATAGTCAGCAAAACGGTAAAGACGCTCTTCCCCCATCAGCTGTGATAACCGCACATGGGCTTTCAGGCGCGGACCGACTTTGCGATAAACGGCCATATTGTCAAAATAACCGGCCAATAATCCGGACAGGAACAAACATACTCCGGCAATTGCTGCATGCGGAATTGCCAACGAAGTAAAAGGATTCAGGTCATGCAAGGTTTTGGCCGCCTTTGCATGATTCATTAAAGGTTCATGCAGCGCAAAATCCCACAGCAGGGTAATTAATGCTGCTACTGGAATCGCAATCGAAATATTGCCCAAAATGGCGACAAACTGGGTGCGGATGATATTTACAATCAGCGCGGCCAGCTCGGCAATTTGAGCCATTTTCGAGCCTTTACGCTGCTGTACAGTAGCCGCCAGTGCGGCAGCAGTCATCGCCGGTTGTTTGGTCGCTACGGTAAAATGCAGGACATGAATCAGCATAAAGCCTAGCGAATAGTTCATGCTGTAGCTAAAAGCCTGCATTAACGGAGCCATGGTGAGGCGTGTCATCAGAACTTTTAAGGTGGCCATTGTCGCGATGATGGCACCAGCACCTGCAGCCGATTTATACATGGCCAGAAAGCCTTGCTTGTCGGTACTCACATAATGCTCACCGGTCTTGCTGGCATTTTCAGTGACCTGTAAAGCCAAAAGTTCACTATTGGTGGCCAGCAGGGCCCGCACACTGCGTTCGCTATAAATTGCTTCAGTAATGTCCGCCATAAATAGGCCAATGGATTGATAACGCAGATCATCGTCATCCATGACCATATTCAGCAGAATCTCAACCCGTTCCAGACACTGTTCTAGCAGTGCCAGCATATAGGTCAGGCTGACACTGACGCCAGTCCGCTTGGTAGAACGGCGAATCTTGGCCACGACATCATGACATTGTTCCAGCATCACCAGTGCTTGTGAGGCATCCGGTGGGGTGATCGAATCGACCAGGATGACCGTGTTATAGCGCTTTTTATATTCCTGAATAAACTCGTTAATCTCACGATTCTGTACCAGAAAGGGAGATTCATATTCCATCAGTTCAGGCTGGGCATTAATAAATTCAGGGTGCAGACCAATACCACTGATCCGGTAAGACAAAATGGTCAATGCCTTGATCAGTTGGTCTTTAATTCGGGTTTTTTCAGGCTGATTGGAATGTCCCTGATTCAGGACTGAAAATAAACGTTGCCAGTCATCTTCATCAAAATAATCCAGCCAGTATTTATCGGTACGCTGATAAAAAACCTTGCGGAATAATTCCTGGAGTTGCTGATGGTCAGGAATCAGCGGCAAGACATGTGCACCAAGGCGCTGGTTTAGCTGGTTCCAGAATCCATCCAGAGACAAAATGCCGGTATCGGAAAACAGACCGGTCTGTTTATAGCGGTTAATGATCCGCAGGGTAAAGGTTTGAAGCGTGGCAACCGCATTCGGGGTAAGTAATAAGGCCCGTATAAATGCATTGAATTTCGCTTCGATCTCTTCGGTATTTCTGCTGTCTTCAGGTCTGATTCTTTCAACCAATTCAATCAGAAGATTTTCATCTAGCACCGCCCGAGGTTGTTCAAGCTGGTGCTGCATGTTTTGGAAAAGATCTAGAAAATTGATATGCATAGGCGAGTTTAAAAGTTACTGAATTCGGTGTAGGGCCAGTTTGGCCAGATTAATCAGGGCCTGACGATATTCGGAGTCAGGTAATGCCTGCAAGGCATCAATTGCAATTTCAGTTTCTTCAGTGGCACGTTGACGGCAATAATCCAGCGCACCAGATTCATTGACAATTTGAATGACCTGTTCCAGATGTTCCGTACCGCCAGTCGCAATACTGCGACGGATGATTTCATGTTGCTCACCGGTGGTGTTTTTCAGTGCCGCAATCAATGGCAGGGTAGGCTTGCCTTCCATGAGATCATCACCGATATTTTTGCCGAGCGTGTCCGCGTCGGAGGTGTAATCTAAAATGTCATCAATAATCTGGAAAGCATTGCCGAAATGTCCGGCAAAGGTTTTTAAAGGCTGACGGAATTCGTTTTTGTCCGACAAAATGGCAGCACCTTCTGTTGCCAGTTCAAACAGGCGCGAGGTCTTGCCATGAATAATATTCAAATAAGTCGCTTCAGTGGTTTCCGGCTGATGCTGGGATTGTAGTTGCAGCACTTCACCTTCAGCAATTTCACAGGTACCGGTCGAAAAATCTTTGAGCAACACCATGTTGTTCAGATCGACCAGCAAATCAAAAGCACGTGAAATCAGAAAGTCACCCACCAAAACCGCAGTCTGGTTATTCCAGGTAGCATTGGCCGTTGGGCGGCCGCGACGCAGACCGGATTCATCTACCACATCATCATGCACCAGTGTTGCGGTATGCAGCATTTCAATAATTGCAGCCAGTTTACGGTGCGGTTCTAAATTTTCAGCACCACACGCCTTGGCGGCCAAAAGACACATAATCGGGCGCATACGTTTGCCACCCGCTTCCACTACGTGTTTGCTGACGGCCATCACTAATGCAACTTTTGAGGTAATTCCTTCATTAATGAATGTGTCCATCGCAGCAAAGTCGTTAGCAACAGGAGCGAGAATGTCTTGCTTAAAGTCGATGGTCATGTGAAAGAAAACCTCTAGTCTGGTAAATCGCTGGGCGTAGTTTAACAATTTATAACATGAGTGAAACCTAAGAAATGCATAAACTCCACTAAAAATCAGCTTTTTATAGATCTTATGTAGATTCGATCCATATTTCGAGCCATAAAAATCAGGAAAGGTCAGGGGGCGTGGCCCTATTCGTCAGGCTGAGTATATTAATCAAACTAGCCGGATTTCTGCTGTATTATTTTGTTGCTGAATATATCTTGAGTATTTGATTTGATAGAAATTATTTAATAGTTAAATAATTAGCGCATCCTGCTCATTATTATTTCAGTAAAATGGCTTGTTGTTTTTTTGAATATCCCTTAAAATCCTCGCCCTTAGATATCCCCCCAGTGGCGTACGTCTTAAGTTCGATATATTCCTTTATCGGCACGACGACACGGGCTTGTTTGGAGTACATTATGTACGCAGTAATCCAAAGCGGTGGTAAACAGCACCGTGTAGTTGAGGGTGAAACCCTTAAAGTAGAATTATTGAAAGCTGAAACTGGCGCGACTATTACGTTTGATGACGTATTGATGCTTGTTAACGGTGAAAGCATTCAAATCGGTGCTCCAGTTGTTGCTGGTGCTACTGTAACTGCTGAAGTAGTTAGCCATGGTCGTCACGACAAAATCCGCATCATCAAAATGCGTCGTCGTAAACACTACCGTAAACAACAAGGTCACCGTCAATGGTTCACTGAGTTGAAAATTACAGCTATTTCAGGCTAATTACGAGGAGTAAATAGACATGGCAACTAAAAAAGCCGGTGGTTCGACTAAGAACGGTCGTGATTCGAATCCTAAGATGTTAGGTGTTAAAGTTTACGGTGGTCAAACTGTAACTGCAGGTAACATCATCGTTCGTCAACGTGGTACTGAATTCCACGCTGGTCAAAACGTTGGTATGGGTCGTGACCATACATTATTTGCTACTGCTGATGGCGTAGTAAAATTCGAAGTGAAAGGTCAATTTGGCCGTCGCTACGTATCTGTTGACGCGTAATCCGCTGAGATAGAAAAAAAGCCCACAGTTATTGTGGGTTTTTTTATGCCTGAAAATTAATGTTCAGATTAAGCGACATTCCATAATGTAAAAATTGTCCTGAAATCTTCATGATGATGAACAAAAAAACCAGTTTCGAATTAATAACAATACAAAAGTTCTTATTTTCTATCATTTTAGCTTTTAATTTTCGTTTAAGATGAGCTATCAAATAAATTGCGATCAAGCAAAATATAAGGGTGAAATTATGAATATGCTTCGTAAAACCGTCTGTGCTATGGCTCTGGGTGCAGTGACTTTAGCACCGGTGATGAGTACAACCGTGTTTGCTGCACCTGTGGCAGCTTCGGAGCAACAGGCAACAGCCAGTCTGGTCAAACAGCTCAATCATGTGCGTAGCATGACGGCAAATTTCGAACAAAGTACCAAGGTAACCAATCCAAGAGCGACCCAGAAAAAAGGTTTGACCGCACAACATATGAATCAAACCTTTAAAGGGGTGATGAAAGTTGAGCGTCCGGGTAAATTCTATTGGGAAACGACCGCACCGTCGAAGCAAGTCATTGCAACCACGGGTAAAACCGTATGGATTTATGATCCTGACTTGCAACAAGCCGTTCGTCAAAGCTTAGATGAGCAGGTTGCTAATACACCGGCGTTATTGCTGTCAGGAAACACCAGCCAGATTATGCAGTCTTACCGGGTGACTCAGCCAAATAAAGGCAAAACCTATTACACGCTGTATCCTAAAAATACCGATGGTGTGTTTGAAAGCCTGACCATTAGCTTTGGCGCAAACAAAGCACCAAGCTTGATGATCTTGCAGGATTCATTGGGACAAACCACCAATATCAAATTTAGCAATGTAAAAGTAAATAGCAGTATTCCAGCCTCTACCTTTAACTTTACCCCACCAAAAGGTACGGACATCATTGATCAATAAGCATCAATATGAACCAGATAAAAAAAGCAACCTTTCGAGGTTGCTTTTTTATTGCCGATCATCTGGATTGTTTTGGACAGACTACAAGGTTCAGCTATATCTAAACATGAGAGCATCTTAGAATAAATAAAAGTCGAGTCAATGAAATTGTAAAATTTTGGGAGCTCAGGATGAAAATTAATCTATTGAAAACTGCTGAAATTTACGCTGTCTTGTTACTCACTGTGGGTATGATGGGTTGTCAGCCTCACTCCAGCTCAGTGGCAACGCTCGCGCAAGCAGATCGGATTACGCAAATTGAAGCCAAGACCGTTCCTGTGAAAGGGGCAGCCAAAGTGGTGTGTGAACTGGAAGGTTGCGTACGCTTCGATCTACAAACGGTGGACAGTAATATTGACTGGATTGATCAATATTTTATTGAGCGCATTCAGCATACCGAACCTGTTGCATTCACCAAGGTCACCCAGAAAAATCCTAAAAAAGCCGATGAGCCGCATTATCTGGATCAGCGCTTTATCAAGGTAGAATTTATTGGTCAGCGTGCTTATTTGGCGACTTTTTCCTTAAAAAGCTCCAATCTGGCGAGGAGTAAAAATGCTTCTCTGAAACATGTGGAATATATCAATTTTGATCTAAAGCAGAGAAAGCGTTTGGCCTTGTCTCAACTATTATTAAATGGCGGTGAGCAGAAACTGCTGAATGCAATGTATCAAGCCAATACTCAATGGCTGAATGCGCAAAGGATTCAACAACAGCAGTTAAAACTGAGTGATAACTATTATTTTGATACAACAGGTCTGGTGATGGTGTATCCGGCAGGAGAACTAGCTCCCGCAGCAACAGGAATGCCTGAATTAAAAGTGTCCTATGCGGATTTAAATGAAGTGATTCGCCCTGAATATTTAGCCATTTTGCAGCAGACAGCTTCCTAAATATTGTGCTAATAGGACGCAGCTAGGGTCAGGGTCACTGTATTTTTTGACGTTAAGAGCTTACACTATAGCCAGTTTTTTTCTTCTGCAAAGATTGATTATGATCGACCCGAAATTACTCAGAAATAATATTGAGGCTGTAAATGTAGCCTTGGCAAAACGTGGTGTTCAACTCAATGTTGAAGAGTGGGCGTCCCTAGAAGCACGCCGTAAAGAGATTCAGTCCAAGACAGAAACCCTGCAAGCTGAACGTAATGCCGGTGCCAAACAAGTCGGTCAAATTAAAAAAGCAGGTGGCGACGCATCTGAAATCATGACACGCATGTCTGCGATTGGTGATGAAATCAAAGCGGCTGAAGCAGCACTGGCTGAACTGCAAGCTGAGCTTGAAGAAAAATTACTGTCTATTCCAAACTTGCCCGATGAAGCTGTGCCTGAAGGTAAAGACGAAAGTGATAACGTGGAAATCCTGAAATGGGGTACACCGCGTGAATTTGATTTCGAAATCAAAGATCATACGGATCTAGGCGAAATGATGGGCGGTCTGGAATTTGAAACCGCGACCAAATTAACCGGTTCACGTTTTAGTGTACTAAAAGGTTCATTAGCACGTTTACAACGTGCCATTACCCAGTTCATGCTAAATACGCATACTGATCAAAATGGTTATACCGAAGCCTATGTGCCTTATCTGGTCAATGCAGATTCATTGCGTGGGACTGGTCAGCTGCCTAAATTTGAAGAAGATCTGTTTAGGCTGCAGGGCGAAAAAGAGTTTTATCTGATTCCAACTGCTGAAGTGCCAGTGACGAATTTCGTACGTGATGAAATTATTGATGCAGACCGTCTGCCATTGAAATATGCAGCGCATACACCATGTTTCCGTAGTGAAGCAGGTTCTTATGGTCGTGATACCCGCGGTTTGATCCGTCAGCACCAATTCGACAAAGTCGAAATGGTTCAGATTGTAAAACCTGAAACTTCGATGCAAGTGCTTGAAGAATTGACTGGCCATGCTGAAGGCATTTTGCAAGCACTCGGACTTCCATATCGTAAAATTTTACTTTGTGGTGGTGACATGGGCTTTGGTGCGACCAAGACTTATGACTTGGAAGTCTGGGTACCAAGCCAAAATACCTACCGTGAAATTTCTTCATGCTCAAACATGGGGGATTTCCAGGCGCGTCGTATGAAAGCGCGTTACCGTGCTGATCAGAAGAAAACTGAATTTGTGCATACCTTGAATGGTTCAGGTCTGGCCGTGGGTCGTACTTTACTTGCAGTGATGGAAAACTATCAACGTGCCGATGGCTCCATTGAGATTCCTGAAGTATTACGTCCATATATGTGTGGTGCGACTTATATCGACTAATTGTCGATCTCAGCATCCCTAAATGTGCATGAAAATTGCATAGACAGTCAGATTTAAAATTTTGAGGTAGTTCGTGGATATTTTTCCAATCTCGTTAAAGTTGCAACAGCAACCTTGTCTGATTGTCGGTGGTGGACATATTGCATACCGTAAAGCACTTTTACTTCAAAAAGCAGGTGCGATCATTCATGTGATTGCGCCTGAAATTGAAGAGAGTCTGCTGCGAATTGTGCAAAATAGCCAAGGACAATATGTGCAGGCGGCTTTTCATCCTGAAGTTGCATTACGTCCATTTCGACTGGTAATTGCGGCAACTGACGATGCGGAAACCAATCGTCAGGTCTTTGAACTGTGTGAAGCGGAAAATGTCCTGGTCAATAGCGTCGATGATCCACCGCATTGCCGCTTTATGGTTCCTGCGATTATTGACCGTTCACCGTTAGTTATTTCTGTAGCCAGTAACGGTACTTCACCGGTGCTATCCCGCCAGATTCGTACCCAGCTAGAAACCACTATTCCGCATGGAATGGGCAAGCTGGCTGAGTTTTCAGGAAAATGGCGCAGTGCGGTTAAGGCTAAAATAGTCAATCCGGATGAACGCCGTATTTTCTGGGAAGATTTATATGCCAGTCCGCTAAAAGAACAGGTGTTCAACGACAATATCGCGGAAGCAGATCGCCTGATCGAGCAAGCATTACAAGAGTGGCAAAAGCCAAAAGGTGAAGTCTACTTGGTCGGTGCGGGTCCGGGTGATCCAGAATTGTTGACCTTAAAAGCCTTACGTTTGATGCAGCAAGCCGATGTGGTGATTTACGATCGTCTGGTTTCAGCACCAATTATGGATCTATGTCGTCGTGATGCGGAAAAGATCTATGTGGGTAAGGCACGTTCCAATCATGCGGTTCCGCAAGATGGAATTAATGCCTTGTTGGTGAAATATGCCAGTGAAGGAAAGCGGGTTTGTCGTCTGAAAGGCGGTGATCCATTTATCTTCGGGCGTGGCGGTGAAGAGATTGAAGAGCTATTTGCTGCTGGAATTACTTTCCAGGTGGTTCCAGGGATTACCGCAGCTTCAGGATGTTCAGCCTATGCCGGTATTCCATTAACCCATCGTGATTATGCGCAAAGTGTGCGTTTCCTGACCGGGCACTTAAAAGAAGGTTCGCCAGAATTGCCTTGGAGTGAGTTGGTCTATGAAAACCAGACCTTAGTGCTTTATATGGGGCTGGTTGGACTGGAGAAAATCTGTGCAGAATTAATCGCTCATGGTCAGCGAGCCGACATGCCAGTGGCCTTGGTTTCTAAAGGTACGACGCCTGAACAGAAAGTTGTAGTAGGAACGCTTGCTGATATTGCATCCAAAGTGTCCGAACATCAGATTCAAGCCCCGACTTTGACCATTATTGGTGAAGTTGTACGCTTACGTGAACAATTGCAATGGCATGAGCGAGAATAAGCAAAGCACTGCTTTGCCCGAGCGCAAGACGAAGGCTGTGCCTGAAGTAAGAGGATAAGCAAAGCACTGCTTTGTCCGAGCGCAAGACGAAGGCTGTGCCTGAAGTAAGAGGATAAGCAAAGCACTGCTTTGCCCCGAGCGCAAGACGAAGGCTAGGCCTGAAGTAAGAGGATAAGCAAAGCACTGCTTTGCCCGAGCGCAAGGCGAAGGCTAGGCCTGAAGTAAGAGGATAAGCAAAGCACTGCTTTGCCCGAGCGCAAGGCGAATGTTGTGTCTGAATTAAATATATTGAGTGAGTAAGCTGTGATCCACGTTGTTTTATATGAGCCTGAAATTCCTGCAAATACAGGCAATATTATTCGTCTGTGTGCCAATACAGGAGCACAGTTACATCTGGTCAAGCCGCTGGGTTTTGAGTTGGATGACAAAAAGCTGAAACGTGCCGGTCTGGATTATCACGAATATGCCAATATGCAGATTTGGGAAAACATCGAAGACTGTCTGGCCGATTTGGCAAGCAAAGGCATTGGGCTGGATGCAATCTATCCATTGACCACCAAAGGTTCTGAAACACCGCATACTTCGGATTTAAACCGTCCTGTGGCCTTGTTAATGGGTCCGGAAACTCGTGGTCTGCCTGAACATGTTCGTATGATGTTTCCGCAAAAGCACTGGATTCGTTTACCGATGGCAGAAAACTCCCGAAGTTTGAACTTGTCGAATGCCACTGCAGTAATTGTCTACGAAGCTTGGCGTCAGCAAGGTTTTAAAACGCTTTAAGCGGAAATTTGTGATGATTCTAAAAGCTGCCTTTGGGTGGCTTTTTTATTTTGTGTAACAAATAGATAAACTGCTTTTCACTTCATTGTATGCTTGAGTTTATAACTTCATCAAATATAACAAAAGGTGCTGCTTTGAAGCCTCTATTAAAACTTGTCATCGCATGTTGCCTTGAAACTATTGCGGCTTCCGTCAGTGCGGAAGAGGACAGAGCCGCCATATCGGCAACAAAGGAAGTTCAGCCCATTACTCAGGCAGAAATACAGCAGGGTTT
The DNA here is from genome assembly GCF_049898185.1 of Acinetobacter sp. 40AMC3-4. Taxonomy (GTDB): domain Bacteria; phylum Pseudomonadota; class Gammaproteobacteria; order Pseudomonadales; family Moraxellaceae; genus Acinetobacter. The sequence goes on along the minus strand of NZ_JAFCXG010000002.1, from coordinate 221,752 downwards.
GCTTAACATGCAAAAACGCTTAGATGCGCGTATTGAAAAATGGGGGCAGAGCCTGAATTCAGATGATTTTCAATGGACCTGGCGGGGGCGTAAATTAAAGCCAGCCAAGCGTGAAGAAGTCTGTGACATTTTTCAGGATGTCGTAGATGAAATGTATCAACTGGCTATCAAAAATAGAGCCCGTTTAGGTCCGGAAGAGCAAAAGTTATTGTCTAATCGCAGTCTGTTTATTGAAAAACTAGGTTATGAAAATAATCGGGTTAATACCCAGATGGGTTTTGATTGTTATCTACGTTAGTTAAATCAAAAAATGAAAAACATAAAAAAGGCGCATGAAGCGCCTTTTTTATTTGAATTAGAACGACATTATTTTTCATCAAATTCATTGTGCTGAGGAGCAGGGTGCTTGAAGCCTTTGGTTTTATAACCTAAGTACAAGATACCGCCAAATGCCCAGATCAGACCGTATTTAAGCGAAGCTTCATCGACTTCTAACCACAATGCAAAGACTGAAATGAAGCCAAGTAAAGGAACCACGACAAAGTTCATGATCTCTTTGGCACTCTTGGTACGACCATCACGTAATGCATAACGTGAAATCACCGACAAGTTGACGAAACTGAATGCCGTTAAGGCACCAAAGCTGATCAATGACACCACAAAATCAAGATCCATAAAGCCAGCAGTTAAAGCCACTGCACCAGCGATCAGGATGTTGTATGAAGGTGTGTAGTTTTTCGGACTAATATGACCGAAGATCTTCTTGTTGATCACGCCATCACGACCCATCACGTACATCAGACGAGATACACCCGCATGTGCTGAAATACCAGAAGCCATTACTGTCACAATTGCGAAGTAAAGTACGACTGTTTTAAACGCCACGCCACCGACAGCTTGTAAAATATCAGGCTGTGTTGCAGCGATATCTTCAAAGTAAGTTTTTGGATCATTCGGAAAGAAGATCTGCATGAAGTAAGTGCTAATGATGAAGATGATACCTGCCAACAATGCAGTCAAGAAAATCGCTTTAGGTAAGGTTTTCTCAGTATCTTTGGTTTCTTCAGCAAGAGAACTTAAAGAGTCAAAACCTGTGAATGAGAAACACAGTAAGGTTGCACCGGTAATCAGGGCAGCAACAGAAGTAAACTCATTCCAGAATGGCTCTAAACTCCACAGTTGATACTTTGCATCGACCAGTGTGCCGTCTGCATTCACGCCACCTTCCAGAAGTTGGTAAACCATCCAGGTGAAGTATGCAATGACGCCCAATTGTACGAATACAATCATACTGTTGAAGTTGGCAACAAATCTCGCACCACGAAGGTTAATCGCGGTCATAAAGGCGGTTAAACCAATGACCCAAACCCAATGGTTCATGTCTGGGAAAAGTGCTTCCAGATAAATCACCGCCAGAATGATATTGACCATTGGCGATAACAGGTAATCCAGCAAGGATGACCAACCCACCATGAAACCTACGTTCGGGTGGATGGATTTTTGCGCATAGGTATAGGCCGAACCCGAAGAAGGGTAGCGACGAATCATATGACCATAGCTCAAGGAGGTTAACAAAATTGCAATCAGTGCAAAAATGTAAGAGGTGGGAACGTGGAAGTTACTTTCTTCAGATACCAGACCAAATGTATCAAACAAGGTCATGGGTTGAATATAAGCTAAACCAATAATAATGATGTGCCAGAGTCCCAGCGTTTTTTGCAGTTTAGCTGCCGATTGAGTCCCAGAGATATTAGTCAACGGCGTTATCCTCTTAATCGTTGATCAAGGATCAGTCATATTTATAAGGATCGTTTGAGACGAACGATCCCCCCTACAGTTTTCTATAAAAGTCCGCCAATCTACTTGAAAAGAACGGCTTTTGCTAGCTATTTTTTTGACTTTTGTCCTGCATAAAATGTGCCATTCAAAAAAAGAAATCGAATTTTTTCTTATGCAAGATAAAAGCCTGATGCTTAAAAAAACATCAGGCTGAAATTTTGGCTATATTGGCTTATTTTTCAGTAATTACCAAGCCTTTTTTAAGATAGATTTTAAATCTTCCAGGGTGGCTTCTTTCGGGTTATAAATGATGGAACCATCATTCAGGGCTTTCTCTGCCACTTCATCGAGCTGGGTTTCAGAAATCTTACCGGTTTCACGTAATGTGCGTGGTAATTTGGTCAGACTGTAAATGCGGTCACGCATGGTCAGAATCGTCGCAATGGTTTTGTCAGCACGTAGATGCGCCGGCGTTTGTGCATAAATATCGGCACCCGCCAAAGGCAGGAGCAGATCTGCGATTTTATCGCCATTGACCTCTTTGTTGTATTCCAGCACATAAGGCAGGAATAAGTTCATGCATAAACCATGCGGCAGGTGTACCACTGCACCCAATGAGTGCCCCAGTGAATGCACAATGCCAACCATCGAGTTGGAAAATGCAATTCCCGCCATGGTCGATGCCTGTGCCAGCTCCAAACGGCCTTGTGCATCGGAAGGGTTATCCAGCACATTAAATAGGTGGGTACTGATCTTTTTGACTGCGGCGGTGGCATAAGCATCCGAAATCGGATTGGCTGCCATGCAGGTATAAGCTTCGACCGCATGGGTCATAGCATCCATTGCGGTCATGGCGGTTAAATGTGGCGGCAAGGTCTGGGTCATGCGGGGATCCAGAATCGCAGCATGCGGCATCAGATAATAAGAGGCGAACGGCATTTTGACGTTCTTTTCAGTGTCCGACACGACAGCGACCATGGTCACTTCTGAACCTGTACCAGATGTGGTTGGAATCACAAAGAACGGTTTCAGCGGTTTAGGCAAGTTATGTGCACCCGAATATTTCAGCAGGTCATCACCGCCTTCCGATACCAGAATATTGGTTGCCTTAGAGGTATCAATGACTGAACCTCCGCCCACAGCAATGATCGCGTCGCAATGATTTTCGCGATACAGCTTTGCCGCACTGCGCACTGTACCCAAGCTAGAGTCGGGTGGTACATCATCAAAAATCGCTACAATTGCAGCATCTGCCATTTCAAATGCAGCTTCAATTGGTGCCAACAAATTGTTGGCACGGACGCCTTTGTCGGTAATGATGAGCGGACGTTTGGCCCCCAAAGTCGCAAGTTCAAACGGAATATGTTCTAACGCGGCATGACCGGCAATCACTTTGACCGGACAGAAAAATTCATAATAAGGTTTAGCCATGTTATACACTCCGTTTCAAATAGGATTGAGCGATTTTCAGATAAATACTGCTCGCTTCGCTTAGTTTTTCTTTTAGGCTCAGATTGCTTGGATATTCTTTAACTGCCAGTTGTGCCACCATTTTCGGCAAAATCAGTGCTTCCATTTTATTCAGGCAACGTACCAGACGAATGGCATTGGAAATATCGCCATCAGCAATCATACGGTCATTGGCAAAAGCTTGAGAGGTACTTTCCTGAAAAGAAAATACCAAAAAGGCATGGTGCAGATGTTTAAAGGTAATGATCAAATCAGGTGCTTTTTCCAGATTTTTGACCAGTTCCAGCTGTTTGTCCTCAGTGACCCGCGCCACAAAGGCCGGGCCATGCGGAAAGACTTTCATGGAAAGAGTGAAATTTTCTGGAAAATGGGCCACTTCCTGTTTGATTTCTTTATCCACCTGACTTGCCATGACCAGACCTCGGCCAATCACATCCATCATGAGTTTGACATAGGCAAGCTGCAAAGCGGGTTTTACGGATTTAGTCGCAATCACGTGATGATCCCTATCTCAATATTATTAGTTTAGAGTAAATACTCTAATTTATTTGGGGGTAAAATGCAAAGGCTTTATCTTTGCTCGACAGTTACTTGCTTAAAGTACCCGTTGTGACGCAAAGTTTCAATAATTTCAGTGCACAACTGGCTGAATTGGGGTGGTTGCTCGAGCAGGTCACTCATGCGTACCATTTCCAGTCCTGCATAGCCACAAGGGTTAATGGTGTTGAATCCGCTCAGATCACAATCTAGATTTAGGGACAGACCATGGTAGCTACGGCCTTTGCGAATTTTAAAACCGAGTGAGCCGATTTTACGTTCAGCCACATATACACCAGGTGCATCCGGTTTGGCATAGGCATCAATGCCATATTTTTTTAGCAATTCAATCATCAGGTTTTCAGCATAAGACACCAGCGTGCGCACATTCCAGCCCAGACGATTCAGGTCGAACATGAAGTAAGCCACCAATTGACCGGGACCATGCCAGGTCACCTGACCACCACGATCGGTCTGAATCACCGGAATATTGCTTGGTATTAAAATATGTTCCGGTTTGCCTGCCTGACCTTGAGTCAGTACATCCTGATGTTGCAAAATCCACAATTGATCCGGGCTATGTTCATCACGGGTTTCCGTAAATGTTTTCATTTCCAGAAAACGATCTTCATAAGGTGTGAGGTCGTGATATTGACGAATGATCAGCTCGGGCTTTTGCAGCACATCAGTCACAGGAAGTGTCCTTGGTAATTATAAAAAACTGGTCATAATTATAATGATTTCGGCATGAAATAGGGGTGAGATCAGCAATATTTCATGGGTATCTTAGCGCTGTATAGGCATAAAAAAAACACGCCCGGAAGCGTGTCTTTTGTATTTTCGATTACAGTGCTGTTTTAATTAGCGGGCAAGCGGCCAAATCTGCATATACTGCATGAACCTGTTCCAGTTCCAAAAAGCGCAGTTGTGCGGTAATGGAATGGTATTTTCCAGTACGTGATGGCGTAATACTGACGCTATCACCTTCAAAATCTGGAAAATGTTTCAGAAAAATGTCGATGACAGCATGACGCAATTCATCGCCCGCAAGGCCAATCAGTTTAATCGGATAATCCATAGGGAAAACCCAAAGATGTTCTTGAAGTTCACGAGATGGTGTACGGTCTAACATGGTAGTCCCCCTGATTTGAAACGCCTGCAATCATGCAGGCGTTTGGGTTTGTCTTGGCTACTTAAATGGAGACTGATGATCAAATTTCAAGTCTCCAGAATAAGCATCAAATCTTAATCATTCTCAAGGAATGAACGTAAGTGTTCTGAACGCGATGGATGGCGAAGTTTACGCAGCGCTTTCGCTTCAATCTGACGAATACGTTCACGTGTTACGTCAAACTGTTTGCCCACCTCTTCCAAAGTATGGTCAGTCGGCATGTCGATACCAAAACGCATTTTTAGGACTTTGGCTTCACGTTCAGTCAGGTTTTCCAGAACTTCACGTGTCGCTTCTTTCAGGCCTTCAGACGTTGCCGCATCAATTGGTGAAGTGATGTTGCTGTCTTCAATGAAGTCACCCAGATGTGAATCTTCATCATCACCGATCGGTGTTTCCATCGAAATTGGTTCTTTGGCGATTTTCAGTACTTTACGTACTTTAACTTCGTCCATTTCCAGACGTTCGCCCAGTTCTTCAGGAGTCGGTTCACGACCCATTTCCTGTAGAAGCTGACGAGATACACGGTTGATCTTGTTGATCGTTTCAATCATGTGTACCGGAATACGAATGGTACGTGCCTGATCCGCGATCGAACGGGTAATCGCCTGACGAATCCACCAGGTCGCATAAGTCGAGAATTTATAACCACGACGGTATTCAAACTTGTCTACGGCTTTCATCAGACCGATGTTACCTTCCTGAATCAGATCCAGGAATTGCAAGCCACGGTTGGTATATTTCTTCGCAATCGAAATTACCAGACGCAAGTTCGCTTCAACCATTTCTTTCTTGGCACGACGTGCTTTGGCTTCACCGACGGCCATACGTTTGGCAATGTCTTTAATGCCTTTTACATCAAGGCCAAGCTCTTTCTCGATATCGGCAATTTTTTGCTGGAAGGCCAATACGTCTGGACGTACTTTTTCCAGATAAGCTTTCTGGTCTGCAGGTGTTTTTGCGATCTGCTCATCTAACCAGGCTGGATTCGATTCTTGGCCCGGGAAGCTGGTACGGAACTGGGTGCGATCCATACGGCCACGACGTACTGCATAACGCATCACTTCACGTTCTGCACCACGAATTTGATCATGGGTACCACGAATCATTTCAGAAATGATATCAAATAGACGCGGGGTAAATTTGAACATCATGAATACAGTTGCAAGTGCCTGCAAAGCTTCTTCAGCCTGTTTGCTGTCACGACCATGTTTTTCAATAGTTGCTTTGGTATTCAGCCACGCATTTTCCAGTTCAGTAAAACGCGCTTTAGCAATTTCAGGATCTGGACCAGAATCTGCTTCTGATTCATCATCAGAATCTGCTTCTTCTTCCTCTTCATCATCGTCCAGTTTTACATCTTTGGTCGATTTTTTCGAGTCAGTCTCATCTTCAGCAAGAACCGCTTCTTCTTCTAGAACTTCAGGAATTTCTTCATCTGATTCAGGATCTAAATAACCTGATAAAAGGTCAGCAAGACGGCGTTCACCCGCTTCATAATCTTTGTATTCTTGCAGTACCACTTCTACCGCATTCGGCCAGTAAGCAATCGAGTGCAAAACATCACGAATACCTTCTTCGATGCGTTTTGCGATGCTGATTTCGCCTTCACGAGTCAGAAGTTCTACTGTACCCATCTCACGCATATACATACGTACAGGGTCAGTGGTACGACCTGGCTCGTTTTCTACCGAGGCAAGTACGGCTGCAGCTTCTTCTTCTGCAACTTCATCCGCCGCTTCTGCAGTATCTTCGAACATCGTATCATCAGATTCAGGCGCGCGATCATGTACCGGAATACCAACGTCATTCAGCATCTGAATGATGTCTTCAATCTGCTCGCTTTCTGTGATGGAGTCCGGCAGATGATCGTTAACCTCAGCGAAGGTTAAATAACCTTGTTCTTTGCCTCGGCTAATCAGAGCCGCTACTTGAGAAGTAGGGGAAGTCATATCGCTCATCTTTTGCTTACTCTTCGTTGAATCTGTGGCAGTAAAAAACCGTACAATGCTGCACGATTTAAGCTCGTTAAATTTAGTGAATAGCCTACATATTTCATCAGTGAATTCAGCATTAAAGCTGTCTGATAAAATATTTAAAATGAAATTCAGTAATTTAAGATGGGGGTGAATTTGTTGTTTTCAAGTTCATCCCATGCGTGTCTGTTTATGACTCAAAAAAGGAGAATCAAAAAACATAAGGACGCAGGGTGGATTATATCATGGCACACAATTGAGACAGAAAAAACCCCTAATTACAAATTAAAAATACGAAAATCCAAATAAAACTTGACTTGTTATTTTAGGCACGATAAATAGCGCTTAAATCCTTTTACATTTTTCACTCATGAGGAAGTTTTAGTGTCTTCTACAGATTTTGAACTAGATGATAACTTCGGTGAAGATGATGTTAATTTCGATGAGGCTTCTAGCAAGCTCAGTGCTAAAGAGTCGTTGGAAAAACGTCGTCTGATCGATGATCTGCTGACCCAACGTCGTTTAGAGCGCGAACTCAAAGATTTTGACTATGACTTCGACGATGATGACGATTTTGACGACGAAGATTAACGAATTCGGATTTAGCATAGCCTGAATAAATGCTATGCTAAACCTTTCGGTTTTCTAAGTTTGGATGTTAGATGAGTGCTTTAGATTTAGACCTGTTGAGTGAATATCTAGATGGTGACCAAAATGAACATGGTCTAGATTTCGCGGCAACCCATGGTTTCTTATGTGCTATTGCAGTAGGCCCAAAATTCGACAAATGGTTAGACGAACTTTTTGATAGTAATCAAAAGAAAGTGCCTGCAGAAATCATCACTCAGGTGCAAGCATGGTTAGAGTCTATTCGTCAAAGCTTAGCCAATGAAGAAGGGATTACGTTCCCGTTTGAAATTGAAGAAGCAGATACTGAATCAAGCTTGGGTGACTGGAGTGTGGGCTTTGTAGACGCCATGTTCCTAAACGAAGACGCTTGGTTTACTGAAGAATTTGAAGAACAACTGGTGGATTTAACCCTGCCAATCATGGTCTTCAGCGGCATTGATGATGAAGATCCACAAATGGAAACTTTCCGTCGCAATGGTCAGTTAATGGATGAACTTGCAGAAGAAATTCCAGAAAACTTAAATGAATTGTATCTGATGTATCACACTCCAGAATAATTCATAAAAAAAGCACCGCAGGGTGCTTTTTTTAGCTTTGGCCTTTTTGCATCTTTGAGATCTACTCGACCCTATTTTCTTTCCAAGCCTGTACGCTTCGTCAGACTATAGCGTGCATAAGCATTGTAGGCGATATGAAACAGCAAGGCATGTAAGGCAATGCTTGCAGCTACCAGGAATGAATTTGTTCCTCTTCCTGTATAGGTGATGGTTCTATAAATCTCATCTGTCTGCGGGTTCATCCAGATGACCACAACTAAAAAGATAAACCCGAATGTCATGGCAATAATAGTGGAGCCCCAGACCAGTTTGCTTTTCTCTTGCTGAGTCGGCAAACGAAGTTCTTTCTTAACAAAGTATCGGGCACTGAGAAAGGCAGAAGCAATCAGGGCAGGAATCAGCAGAATGGCGCCCAGATTGAATACATAGATGAATATGCCTACCAATAGAACCAAGGTCAGATAAACGGTGGCAAAATATTTAAGATAATGCGACATCGTTTTAATCTCCTTAAGGGATCTTCCTCAGGATGGACGATTTTTACGCTGCTGTCTACGGTAGAAAATCCAGATAATAATTACCACAACAATGGCAATAATCACATAACTGACTTTACTGAAAATTTGCTGCATCAAATGCTGGTTTTCGCCAAAATAAAATCCGACACACGCCAAAAATGTGGTCCAGATGATGGTTCCAAGTGCGCTATAAAACATAAATTTCCAGAAGGGCATATGACTCATGCCAGCAGGAATGCTGATCAGCGAGCGAACCGCAGGAATCATGCGGCCAAAGAACACAATCCGGTGACCATAATGCTCAAACCAACTCAATGATTTTTTTACATCTTCTGATTTAATAAATAAATATTTGCCATAACGATCGACAAATTTAAAAATAGAATCATGGTTAAATTTATAGCCAATCCAGTACAGCAAGGCGGCTGCCAGCAGGGAGCCGATACAGCCGGACATGATTACCCCGACGAGTATTAACTCGCCCTGAGAGGCTGAATAGCCCGCGGAAGGCATAATAATTTCGGAAGGGATTGGCGGGAAGACATTATCCAGGAACATGAGCAGAGCAATGCCCCAGTAGCCCAGTTGCTCCATAACGGAAATAATCCATTCGGTCAGATTCATATGATTGGCAAAATAAAAAATACTGCCTGTATCCTAAGCAGTATTTTTTGTGCGGTAAAGTCTTGGAATATAAATGATCAGGCAGAATTAGCTATGCGTCAGGGTATAAATATAAACTTTACGTAAGAAATAGGCCAAGCAGATCGGCAAAATACTTAGCAGGATAAAATGCATGATGCTGGTATTGATATGGTAACCAATGAAAAGCGCCAAGATCGCGCCAATAACGGTTCCCAGGATAACGACGAACAGATGTGATTGCTGTTCAAGCTCTTCAGAAATTTGATGAAGCCGTTGCAACTTTATATTTTCTTTTGGTTGAAATTGAACCAGATTGTCTGAATCTCGAGCAAGTGAGCCTGCCATTTTATATTCCTTTTCACTTAAAAATTTCAGTTAATAATGAAAGACTTAGATTGTAAATTACCGTATCATTAGACTAACAATCTTGTTTGGAAAAAAATGAGGTTCTTGGTAAGGAATTGGTAAGAGTTTTATTGCTGTTGTGATTTTTATGTAAACAAAAAACCCTCCGAAGAGGGTTTTTATATATTTCATTACAAAAGGCCAAATTAGAGGCGTTTGCGTTTTGCTGCTAAAATTTGTGATTGACGCATACGGAAACCTTCTTTTTGTTTCTCCGAGGTTTTGTCAATACAGTACACACAAGAGACACCATGTTCATAACTTGGGAGGGCAACTTCTTCTGGAAGTAAAGGCCAGCCACACGCATGACACTTGGTATTTTGGCCTTCTTCAACACCGTGCGTTACGGCAGTACGACCATCAAACACGAAGCATTCACCTTCCCACATGCTTTCTTCAGCCGGGGTTTCTTCCAGGTATTTCAAAATACCGCCTTTCAGGTGATAAACTTCAGTGAAGCCTTCTTGAAGAAGTAAAGAGGTTGATTTTTCACAACGAATACCACCTGTACAGAACATGGCAATTTTCTTGTCTTTGTGCTGTTCCAGATTATTTTTCACGTATTCAGGGAATTCGCGGAAGCTTTCAGTTTTCGGATCAATCGCGCCTTTGAACGTACCTGCTTTGTATTCGTAATCGTTACGGGTATCAACCAGAATCACGTCATCACGTGCAATCAGTTCGTTCCATTCTTTTGGATCAAGATAGTGACCGACTAAATCACGCGGTTTCACTTCCACGCCTAAAGTCACGATTTCTTTTTTTAATTTAATTTTCATTTTACGGAATGGTTTTTCAGAACTGTCAGATTCTTTGTATTCCATTTCGTTAAAACCTTCATTCAGAAGGAACTGGTGAATTTGATCAATCGATGCACGGTCGCCTGCAACCGTACCGTTAATGCCTTCACCTGCCACAATTAGAGTACCGCAAAGGTTGATGGATTTTACCAGGTCCAGAAGACGTTGCTGAAGATCGGCAGGATCTTGAACTTCTTTGAATTGATAAAGTGCGGCAACAACCCAACCAGTCGTCGCTTGCTGTTCTACAGGTGCAAGCTGTTCTACAGTAGCGTTCATGGAATACTCCAACGTAGCATGATAATTTGAAAGGCGCATATTTTAGCTTGATTCGAGTGAATAAGCGAGTAAAACGCAAGTCTTTTAACAGGCTTCAATTCATGGGAGAGAGCGTGTATAGTCATGCCCGGCCCAGGATTTTGTGCAGTGATGCAGATACTGAAAGTTGCAGTATCTTTGGAGTGTGTTTTGAGTTCAGATCGTCGTATTGCGTCTTTAACCCCATGTGCAGGGCGTTGCTCGACCGTATTTGGTGATGCGGTATGTCGTGGTTGTCGCCGTTTTAATCATGAAGTGATTCACTGGAATACGTATAGTGCTGAGCAGCATCGAGCTGTGTGGCAGCGACTGGATGCACAGCTGGATCAGATTCTGGTGCCATTGTTACCGCATGCCGATCTTGTCAAAGTGCAGGCCTTTGTGCTGTCGAAACGGGTGCGCTTGCGTGATGATGCTTCTAAAGGGCGCAAGCTGTATCATGCTTTAAAGCTCTGTGAAAAAAATCGGCATTTTACCGACGATAGTGGTTTAGGCATCCATTATAAGCAGGTGCGTCCGCTCTGGGACGAGTTTGAGCGCCGGATCTTGGCCTTGGCTACCGCCAGTTATGATCTGGCTTTTCTGCGGGCAGATGGCATCAGTCAGCATCTGATTCAGATGGAAGAAGAGGACGAGTAGGTCCTCTTTTTTTATGCTGACTATATTAGACAAGGAGGAATGGGGTGAATATTACCGAATATCTGCTGTATTGTCTGGCCGTAGTAATCATGATCGCGACGCCCGGACCAGTAATGTTACTGGTCGCTAGTGCTGGGCTCAAAGGCGGCTATAAGCATGCCTTGCAGACTATTTTCGGGACTAACTTTGCCTCACTGGTTCTGATTGGTTTATCCATTCTCAGTCTAAAAGGTCTTCTGGTTGTTAACGAAAATTGGCTGAATGGCATTAAGCTACTTGGCTGTTTGTATATTGCCTGGCTGGGAATTCAGATTTTCAGGGAAGTCTGGCAAGGGCAGGGATCAACTGGACCACAAAACCTGCAGCCCGTACAGGGTGGCTTTCGTACCGGTTTTCTGGTAGGTATTTCTAATCCCAAGGATATTATTTTCTTTGCCGCCTTTTTTCCGCAATTTATAGGCATTAGCCCAAACCTCGATTTAAGCTTGGTGATTCTGACAATTAGCTGGATTGTTCTGGATTTTCTCACCCTGTCACTGGTGTATCTGGGTTTTCAGCGATTATCTCGGTCTCAGCTTTATCCGCATTTACTTGGGCTATGTGGCTTGATCTTGTTAATGGTTGCACTGTATGGGATTTATTCCATCTTCAGTTAATTCAATCAATATATACGACACAAAAAATCCCGGACCAAATGCCGGGATTTTCTTTTTAAATAGACTTATATATTGTGTTGCTGGCGGTACTGTACCAGTTCATCAATGGTAATTAGGCTCAGTTGATGCGTCTGTGCATACGAGAGAACTTGAATACCAGAAGCCATGCTGCCATCCGGATTAGTCAGTTCACACAACACGCCGGCAGGTTTTAAACCAGCCAGACGCGCAAGGTCAATAGTACCTTCAGTATGACCACGCCGGGTTAAGACAACCTTCACGGGCGCGTAATGGGAATACATGACCAGGACGATTCAGATCACTGGCAACTGCGCCGTCTTTAATCGCTGTTTTAATTGTAGTCGTGCGGTCTTTGGCAGAAACACCGGTTGTTACACCCTCTACTGCTTCAATACTTACAGTAAAGGCAGTTTTAAACTGGCTAGAGTTATCTTGTACCATTGGTGGTAACTCTAAATGGTTTGCCAGCTCATCAGTCAGACATAAGCAAACGATGCCGGAACCATCACGAATCATACGCGCCATGGTTTCTATAGTTAAAGTTTCAGCTGCCACAATCAGATCGGCTTCATTTTCACGGTCAAAATCATCCATGACCAAGACAGGTTTGCCTTGGCGGAGATCTTCGAGTGCCTGAAGGATACGTTGTTCAGCAGGGGCTAAAGCAGAAAAGAAAATTTCGGGTTGAATCAAACTTGACATTGAAATGCTCACCTAAACTAAAAATATGATTGAACATTTCAGGACTGAGTGAAAATAGGCTTATAGCAAAAACAGGTGTATGCACGGCATACAGCCTTGGTGCTGCTTTCGTCTTCTTTCATCCGGACTATACCGTCGGCTCTGGATTTGCACCAGATCTGCAGATCAATCGAAATTGACCGCTCGTGGGCTAATTCAAGCCTAATTATAAAAAGCTGAAATTACCACCGGTGGGGAATCACACCCCGCCCTGAAGCGATGTAAGAACATTATAGTCCTGATTTTAAAAAGATGGGATAGTTGAAATGGAAAGTAATTTGCAGAATTTTAGATAAACAAAACAGATAATCTGAATTACCCAGGTTTTTAGCAAAATACTGGAAACATGCTATGGTGTGAGGAAGATTAGAAATCCTTCAATCATTCTAACAATGCATAAAACTGAGCTGATCCGAAATAATCAATTTTCGCCCTTGCTGTTCTGCAATGTAGAAGTACTACGTTATTTAAAAATCTTGGGCTTAGCACTCATCACGGTCAGTTTGCTGTATTTAATGGCAGCGAACTGGTGGATGCTGCCGGATCCGGTTCAGCTGGCAATCCCGATGCTGATTTTACTCTGTAGTGCAACAGCAAGTATTTACTTCGACCAGCAGGAATGGGTGAGACAGAGTCTGGATACAGTATCTGGTCTCATGCTGGGTTTAAGTCTGGCAATGATTGGGCAGATTTATCAAACTGGCGCAGATAGTTATCTGTTATTTTTGCTCTGGTCAGCCTTGCTCTTACCATGGCTCTATCGCTCCAATATTGGCATTTTTGTCATGCTTTGCGTAGTGAGCCAGCTGACGTTGTATCTGTATTTTAAACAGAGCTTCTGGATGGGAAGAGCAGAAGGGTTGTATTTGCTCGGTCTCAATTTGCTGACAGCACTTAGCTTTGCGTATGCCATGCGCTATTACGCGCTGCTACGTTTTCTGTTTATCGCATTTGTGATCGTGATTTCGATCAGCAGCATGATGCAGTTTATTCATCACTCTAAGCTGATCTATTTAGCTTCTTCAGTTGTTTTACCGACAGGTGCCGCATTTTATTTTTATAGGAAACATCAGGCGCTAGAAGCCATTCTTCTCATTGCAGGTTTGGCTGCCAGTGTGAGCTTATGGGTATTTGAACTGGTTGAAAATCAACTGACCAATTCAGCTACTGGACTATTTGTGCTAGCTGTGCTGATTTTTGGCTGGTTTGCCTTAATTAGTTTTGCTTTAAATAGAATTTTTCCACAAACCAAATTTTCTGTGATTCCTTTGGCACTCGGTGCCTGGATTTCGGGGATTATTCTTGCAGTCCTGTTACTGACTTACTGGGAAGCATTTTCGATTTTAATGGGGATCATTTTTATAGGCATCGCCTGGAAACTGCTGGGTCAGCAGGCTTCAGTTTTTATGCACCAGTTTGCCTATTGCTTGTGGATCTGTGGTCAGGCAGCAGTTTTAATTCATACAGAACTGCTGACCGACAGTATAGTTGTAGTCTGGCTGCTGCAATTATTAATGCTGGGGCTTACTACCATCAAACGGATGCACTGGTCTATTTTGACCCTACAGCTGCTGATGACGCATGCATTAGCAATCGTGGTTCTGGTCTTAGAGAATTCTTTTAAACATGATGACATGGTGATCAGTATCATACTCAGCTTGAACTATGTCATTTTCATCGGAATATTCCTAACAGCGCGTTATTGGCAATCTTCGCATTATCAGAAAAGTATCTTTCTCTGGATGATTGCCATGCTGACAGGTTCAGCGGTGGTTCAGGCGGTGACCGGATTAGAGCACTGGCACAGCATTGGACAGATCAGCTTTGACCAAGTCCTGTTATTTTATATTCTTCCGAGCTTATTGTTGTTCAGTTTTATTTGGCAAAACTGGCAACAATTTTCTGAAAAATGGCTCTGGTTAATTCCGGTTCTGGGTTTATTACTGATCCTGCTGGGCTATTTTGAAATTTTTATCATTATGCTGCTCATGGCCTGGGCTGTAGTCTATCAGCAACGACTGATGCAAGCTCTGTCGATTTTATTGCTGATCTTCTGGTTATGGATGCTGTATTACAATCTGGGGCTGAGTTTCCTGGTAAAGAGCCTAACGATTTTCATCTCAGGTCTTATGGTTTGGTGCATGGTCTATGGCTTAAAGCAGGTAAGGATTAGACCTGGTCAGGAGGAAACTGCATGAAAAAGTTTCTTCCTCTGATTTTGGCCGGATTCAGTATTCTGCTCTTTGTGGGATTGATCCTGAAACATGAACATCATTTAGTGAACAGCCAGTCCATTTTCGTCGAGCTTGCTCCGTTCGATCCGCGCTCAATCTTGCAAGGCGATTATATGGTACTGAATTATGAGCTGCATTTCGAGGGTGATGCTGAAGCGGATCGTGGAGAAGAGGGTAGTTTAGCGGATAAGAAAATTGCAGCCTTAGAAAAGCATATTCAGGATCAGACACATCTTCTAAGCTATGTACAGCTAGATGATCAGCATCGTGTGATTCAAACTAGCATGGATGAAAATCTTTTAAAAACTCATCAGGGAACTTCCGCGCGTTTGCTTCTAAAAAATCCTTCCAATCGATTAGCCAATTTATATCCGGCAGCGAGTAGCTTTCTGTTTGCAGAAGGATTGGAGCCGTGCTATCGCAACGCAAAATATGCCGAGATTAAAGTTAAAGATAATGGACAGGCTTTATTGGCGAATCTGGTGGATCAGAATCTGCGAGCTTTAAATTGCGAAAGCCAAAAAGACTGGGTACAAGGCGGTTAATTAAGATCTATTTTTAGAAGTATTTTTCAATAAAAAAGCCCGCAATGTGCGAGCTTTTGGGTATCTGGTCTGATCAGATTATGCGACTTGTACCGGAATACAGTTGGCGGTGTGGCTGACTGTATTATTTGGGTTAGCATAAACCAAGCGAGGCTGATGGGCATTCGCTTCAGCTTCAGTGAAATCGCCAAAGGTTGCAATAATCACGATATCGCCTACATCGGCTTGATGCGCAGCGCCACCATTGACTGAAATGATGCCTGAATTGTCTTCGCCACGAATTGCATAAGTTGCAAAACGTTTACCATTGGTCACGTTCCACACATGAATTTCTTCGTATTCACGAATGCCAGCCAAATCCATCAAAACGCCATCAATTGCACATGAACCTTCATAGTGTAGTTCTGCATGTGTAACGTGAGCGCGGTGAATTTTGCATTTTAATAAACGAGATAGCATGGCTAGCGTCCCCTGAGTTGACCTAAGAGTTTGATCATTTGGTTAAATCAATCTTGCTTGCTGTATGGTGAACAATCGAGCAAACGCATTTTGCGCTTAAATAAACTTTCTGGCAAGCGGAATTGTCCAGCAATTTTTGAATGTTTAGTTCGGCTTATATGCGTTGATTTGATTCATGGCTTGCTGTACTTCACCGTTCACCAGCATTTTTGTGCGGGCGAGGGCATGGGAAATCGCATCATCCATTAAGTTCTGTTCGCTGCTAGGTGCTTTACTGAGCACATGACCGGAAACACGGTCTTTGGCACCAGGATGACCAATTCCAATACGCAGGCGATGGAAGTTT
The DNA here is from genome assembly GCF_049898185.1 of Acinetobacter sp. 40AMC3-4. GTDB lineage: Bacteria > Pseudomonadota > Gammaproteobacteria > Pseudomonadales > Moraxellaceae > Acinetobacter. The sequence continues at coordinate 205,305 of NZ_JAFCXG010000002.1, read as the reverse complement.
GAACCAATATGCGGAACGATATCGCGTAGACCATTATGACCACCGTGACCACCGCCAGTTTTCAGGCGAATGACACCAGGATTCATGTCCAGTTCATCATGGGCAATCAGGATCGATTCAGGTGCGATATTGTAGAATTTGGCGAAAGGAACAACACTTTTACCGGAAAGGTTCATAAAGGTTGTCGGTAGAAGAAGACGGACGTCTTGACCTTCGATATTGCCACGACCGCTAAATCCATTGAATTTTGGGTCTTTTTTGAGGGTAATGCCATATTGGTCTGCAAGGCGTTCTACAAACCAGAAGCCTGCATTATGGCGGGTTTGGGCATACTCAGAACCTGGGTTACCCAAACCAACAATCAGTGAAATATTTGACACTAATTACACCATTAACACTTATGCGCGTTTGAAGTCAGCGTGCATAGGTGTGTTTTTAGCTGGGTGACGTTGTAACGCTTGGATTTTAACGCTTTCAACTTTACCGTCTACATCAATTTCGATAACTTCTTCAAAGAATGAATTGTTTTCTAAGAATTTAACAAGCTGACGAAGCTCAACAGTAATTGCTACAGGAGCAGCTTCACCACCGTAGATGATTGCAGGAACTTTAGCTTGAAGACGAAGGCGGCGGCTCGCACCTTTCCCTTGAACTGTTTCTTCACGTGCTGCTGCGTTTAATACGAAGTTTGCCATGATAGACATCCTATTTAAGTTAAATGAACCAGACTTGCGACCAGTCTGGTGAGTAAAAGCCCTACCAAATGGCAGGGCTTTGAAAATTCAGCGCTCTATTATAGATAAGAATCGAACATTGCGCTAATAGATTCTTCGTTGTTAATACGACGAATCGTTTCGGCAACCATGCTGGCTACTGAAACCTGGCGAATCTTGCCCAGTGCTAAAGCTTCATCAGAAAGAGGAATGGTATCAGTCACAACCAGTTCATCAATCACAGAATTCTTTAAGTTTTCAAGCGCTTTACCAGAAAGTACTGGATGCGTTGCATATGCAACAACCTTGCGAGCACCGAAAGTTTTCAATGCATCAGCAGCTTTGCATAGCGTACCAGCAGTATCTACCATGTCATCAACGATGACACAATCACGATCTTTTACATCGCCAATCAAATGCATCACTTGTGATTCATTCGCTTTTTGACGACGCTTATCGATGATTGCAAGATCGATATCGCCCATCTGTTTCGCAACAGCACGTGCACGCACTACACCACCCACGTCAGGTGAAACCACCATCAGGTTGTGATGCGATTGTTGACGCAAGTCAGCAAGTAGGGCTGGTGTACCGTAGATGTTGTCTACAGGGATATCGAAGAAGCCTTGGATCTGGTCAGCATGCAAGTCGATCATCACCACACGGTCAACGCCTACAGTAGTGAGCATGTCTGCTACAACTTTTGCAGTGATTGGAACACGTGCTGAACGTGGACGACGGTCTTGACGAGCATAACCAAAATAAGGAATCACGGCAGTAATACGACCCGCACTTGCACGACGCAAAGCATCAGCCATCACCAAGATTTCCATCAGGTTATCATTAGTTGGGGCACAAGTAGGTTGTACGATAAATACGTCTTTACCACGAACGTTCTCAGTAATCTCGACAGCAATTTCACCGTCAGAGAACTGACCTACAGAGGCAGCGCCTAGAGGAATATGTAAGTGACTTACGACTTTTTGAGCGAATTGTGGATGCGCAGATCCACTAAAAACGACAAGATTGGGCATGAAGCACCCTTGGCGGTTGGGATATATGGGAATAGATGGCAGGGGTAGCTGGATTCGAACCAACGGATGCCGAGATCAAAACCCGGTGCCTTACCACTTGGCGATACCCCTAATGCGGCAGAACTTTAATATTTTTGCGGTAAAGTGTCAAGGTAAATTAACAGTCTTACAGCAAATGAGTGTTCTGTCTTTTTTCGAGAAAATGGCAGGGGCGGCTGGATTCGAACCAACGGATGCCGAGATCAAAACCCGGTGCCTTACCACTTGGCGACGCCCCTAATTTGATGACTGTAAGATGGCAGGGGTAGCTGGATTCGAACCAACGGATGCCGAGATCAAAACCCGGTGCCTTACCACTTGGCGATACCCCTAATACAGTACATCTACAGGTGAAAAATGGCAGGGGTAGCTGGATTCGAACCAACGGATGCCGAGATCAAAACCCGGTGCCTTACCACTTGGCGATACCCCTATCTACACTTTAAACTGAACTAAAGGTGATTCTTGTAAACTGTTGACCAGGTAAGCTTTACATGGTGCATTTGCAAGAATATCTTCGATATTCAGATTTTCAGTGACTTCAATAAACACACAAGCACCTGTACCTGTAAGCTTTGCTTTTCCGAACTGGTCGAGATATTGCATTGCTTCATCGACTTCGAGATATAGGCTTCTTGCCAGTGGCTCAAAGTTATTTCCAAAATCAGATGGTGTTTCCTGATAGGCGCAAAATTTAGTGCTCTTCGTGTCTCTTGTCAATGCTTTTTGCGAAAAAAGCAGTTGAGTGCTGATAAAACAATCAGGTTTTAACACAATGAATTTTTTTTGATCTAAGTCTATGAATGTTAAGTGTTCACCAATGCCTTCAGCCCAGGCATTTTTACCATGCACAAATATCGGCACATCTGCACCCAGTTTAACCCCGAGATCTGCCAGTTGCTCAACATTTAAACCGCACTGCCAGAGCTGGTTTATCACAATCAGGGTCGTCGCTGCATTGGAAGACCCACCGCCAAGACCTGCACCCATCGGGATATTTTTTTCCAGACGAATTTTTAGTCCGCACGGCGTTTGGGCATAAGGCTTCAACAACTGAATCGCCCGATAGATTAGATTCTGTTGCAGATCGACGGAGGCCAGACCTTCAATCTGAATCGCATCATCGGCGCTTGGTTCAAACTCCAGCCAGTCATACAGGTCAATCAGCTGAAAAATACTTTGCAGCTCATGATAACCATTTTCACGGCGACCGGTGATATGTAAAAACAAATTCAGTTTAGCAGGCGAGGGAACACGAATCATCATGGGCTGGAATCAGGTCAATTAACGGTTTTCAATGATCATTGTAATACGGTTTTCTGCACCATTTCCAAGTGACTGCTTTAAAATCAAACGGTTTGGCATTTTGGCCTGCGCATTATAATTGAGATCGACCGTCCAGCCCTGTTCGATAATCTGGTTAATTCGCTGTGTATCATCTTTTTGTAATTTGGCAGTCGTGGTAGCAGGGCGGGCTTGTACCCAATCGACTAAATAACTGATCGGCGCTTGCCAGCCGGTTGCACGTTGCAGTAATTCTTCGGCACTGGCTGCCTGAATCACACCGGTTTTTGCGCTGTTTAAGGTCACTTGTCCCGGTGTGCCAGAAATCTGGGTTTTACCGACACCTAAGATACCGCTGAGCTCAATATCGAATTCTTCCTGCTGTTGTACCCAGGTAAAGAATGCGCTGCCAGTCTGTTGAGGGGTACGAACGCCAATTTTACCTTGCAGCTGAAATTGATTCTCTGCCTGTACAGACGGGGTGGCAGGCGCTTGAGGCTTGATCATCTGCTGACAGCCAGTTAAAAATAAAGCAGTGGCTGCAAAGGCACAGCAGCCCAATTGGCTCAAATTGCGCATAAATTAATTAACTCGTTTTGGTTTGTGGTGCTAACAATAGCGAATTAAGTTGTTTCAATTCTGGGTCATTTGGATGGTTTTGTTGTAATTGTTGTAACACTTGGTGGAATTGTTGTAGATCACCTTTCATGTACAAGGAACGGGCATAACGCACGCCAATCTTCACATTCGGATTCAACTGATAAGCTTTGTATAACACGTCCGCAGCTGTGGCGAAGTCATTCTGTAAATAACAGATATAACCATAGGTATCCAGAATGGATGCCTGTTCCGGTGCATATTCCAGTGCCTGTTCGACATAGCGGCGTGCTTCTTCGAGACGACGGTTCTGCATCGCCAGGGTATAGGCATAGGCATTCAGATAGGTCGGACTGTTCGGTTCAATTTTAAGTAAAGTGCTAAGTAGTTCATCCAGCTTGATGCGATCCTGATGGGGATCTAGCAACAGGACTTGCGAATAAACCAGTTCAGGGTCATCGGGCAGGTTTTTGCTGGCTTCTTCCAGCAGGCGAATAGCAGCTTTTTTATTCTGCATACGCGTCAAAATATCCGCCTGGGCCAGATAGAGGAAGCTGGCATGTTGTGGATAATTGACTCTTTCCTGTGTTAAGAAACGCAGCGCATCATGCAGCTTATCCTGCTGGGCGAAAATGGAGATCATGTTGCGACGTGAGACGGTGTAAAGACTGCCATCGACCAGACGATAATAGGCTTTAGCCGTTTCATAATGCTGTTTGCGTTCTGCATTGACCGCCAGATAATAATAAGCTTCATTTTGATACTGCGCAGAATAACGCAGTTCGACCAGATATTTTTCGGCTTTCTCGTATTCTTCCAGGTCGATACTGGTTAGTCCGGCAATAAACAGGGCTTCTTCGGCAGTCGGCCATTTTTTTAGAATGTCTTGCAGTTTTTTTAGCGCCAAAGTCGCTTCGTTCAGCTTGACCAGATATTTGACTTCGGCCAGACGCACATCCAGATTATTGCGGTGTTTACGGCTGGATTTTTCATACCATTGCAGTGTCGCCTGAGTATCGCCGAGTGCATTGAGCAGATTGGCTTTCATCAGGATATATCCAGTCGCATTCGGGCGTTTTTTTAAGGCACGGTTAACTGTATTTAGAGCCTGTTCGAGCTGACCATTTTGCGCTTCCAGACCGGCCACCAGCACCAGAATAGACGGGTTGTCCTTGGCTTTGGTGGTACTTAAGGCCTGAATCAGATAAGTACGGTCTTCTGTACCTTCTGGTGAAATCCCTGCGAGAATTTCTTCCAGATCGGCGCTGTCATCAATTTGCAGGATTTTTTCTAAGGTCTCAGCGGCCAGCTCATATTCATGTGCTTTCAGGGCAATATGTGATAAATAAAATAAAGCGGGGACATCTTGCGGCTCTTGTACCACCCAGTGCGTGGAGATATCTAGTGCTGCCTGAAGATCATCATGTTCCAGCGCGACATTCAGCGCACGTTGCTTGACTGAAGTGGAATTGCTCTTGATCGCTAGCACCGTATAGTTGTGCAAAGCGGTCGGAATGTCATGTGCAGCGATGGCAAACTCAGCCATCATACTTTGTTTTATCGCATCATAATTTTGATTTGCATGGTAAACTGCTTCCGCTGCATAAAGATGCGCAGTCGAAGCCATGCTACCCACCAGTAGGAATGTGGTAGAATATTGCTTAATTGTAGGGCCGTTGATACGGCTAATTGTTTGACGCAATTTTTTATTGATCCAAGTAATGCTTTTTATGACACCGATGTTGCACAATAGCATAAATTTAGTGAAATGATGACCTGATATGTCTTTCTTTGCATTGGGTGTCAACCATCAAACTGCCTCTGTAGAACTGCGCGAACAAGTGGCGTTTAACCCTGAAAAGTTAAGTGCCATTCTTGCCGAGCAAAGCCAACACCCTCAACTGAACGACATGGTGGTGGTGTCTACATGTAACCGGACCGAAGTTTACGCCATGTCTGACAATGCTGACATGGTGCTGAACTGGCTCGCCCAGAAAAATGGGGTGGATGTCAAACAACTGCAACATCATGTCTATCGTTATGAAAATGCTCAAGCGGTGACGCATCTGATGCGTGTTGCTAGTGGTCTGGATTCACTGATGCTAGGTGAACCACAAATTCTGGGGCAGGTCAAAACCGCACTTTCTCTGGCCAAAGACTCTCATACCGTTTCGCAAAACCTGAACCGCATTTTTGAATATGCTTTTTATGCCGCTAAACGTGTGCGTTCGGAAACGGCTGTCGGTAGTCATGCGGTCTCGATGGGCTATGCGGTAGCACAACTTGCCTTGCAAGTGTTTAGTCACCCGGACAAGCTGACCATTATGGTGGTGGCAGCTGGAGAGATGAACAGTCTGGTGGCTAAGCATCTTGCAGAAATGGGTGTGGGCAAGATCATCATCTGTAACCGTACCCGCGAACGTGCAGACATTCTGGCGCAGGAAATTGCACATCGGGTTGAGGTCGAAATTATCGACTTTGACCAGTTAGCTGCCAACTTGCATCGTGCCGATGTGATTTCCAGTTGTACCGGTAGTTTGCATCAAGTGATTAACTTTGCGGATGTAAAAGCTGCACTGAAAAAACGCCGTTACCAGCAGATGCTACTGGTGGATCTGGCCGTTCCGCGTGATATTGATGCCAAAGTAGAAAGCCTGGATGGGGTTTATCTATATGGCGTCGATGATCTGCAAACGGTGATTGAAGAAAATCTGGCACAGCGCCGTCAAGCGGCTGTTGAGGCTGAGATCATGGTCAATCAGCTGGCTACAGAACTGATGACCCAGCAAAAGGTCAAACAGGCCGGGGCGACCATTCATGCCTATCGTGACCACGGGGAAACATTACGTCAGGAAGAATTGTCACTGGCAATGCAGCGTATTGCCAAGGGCGAAAAGGCGGAAACGGTACTGGCCGAGTTTTCACATCGTTTAACCCAAAAACTGTTGCATCCAACTTCTATTGTGCTGCGTGAGGCGGCCAAAGCGGAAGATCCTACCTATTTTGAGCTGTTACAGGAAGAACTGGGCAATGTAGTCGCGAAGCGTCGTAAATCCAGGCATTCGTTTTAATCAGCATGATGAGAAGCTTGGTTCTTTGCTGATTTGTACTTCAACATAAAACCCAGCCTGATTATTTGAGAAAATTATAAATAATAATGTGAGCTAGCAGTGACTTCATTGGATTCAAAAGAATCAATAATTTGAAAAATTAATCTTCTAACAGGGTCATTGAGCGTTTGCGGTCAATCTCATAAATCTGCATTTTCAGGTTTTTCATTTCTGCAATACTGTTAAATTTCTTGGATTTAATCTTGTTTTTTAAACACTGATATTGCAGCTTGGTTGAAAAATCAGCCGCGAGCTTATCGGCATGTTCCGGCGATGAGGTGTAATCGCTGACATTGGCATGCTGCAGAATATGCTGCAGTTCATGATGATGGGCTGCGCAGGCACCGAGCACATAATAGATCGACAGTTCAGGATCATCCGGCAAGTCATCAAAAATCACATTCAGAATATTCAAAATCTTAAACAGCAACTGATCTTCCGCTACTAGCGCGCGCAGTGGTTCAAAATGAATATACAGATAAGGATGATTCATCAAGATCGCAATCACATATTCTTCAGCATCAATTTTGGTACTAAAGCTTAAAGATGCATCTGTATTGACCTTAGGTTGCCATTTACGATTAAAGCCCAGTTTTTCGCGGAAAAATTGCTGCAGCAGATAACGGAAGGAGCCGTGTTTGGGCAGTAATTCGGTCAGATTTTTTAGTTCACCCATAACCTGACTCTTGCCTTCTGGGGTGGTGATATCCTGATTTTGGGTCAGATGGGCAAACACGAAGTCCGACATCAACGGTGCCTGATCCAGCAAGCGTCTGAAGTTTTCTATCCCTTCACGGCGGATCAATGAATCTGGGTCATGGTCAGCGGGCAAAACAAAGAACTTCAGCTCTCGGCCATCATTCAGCAGGGGCAGGGCAATGTCCAAGGTACGGCGCGCTGCTTTTTGACCGGCAGCATCCCCATCAAAGGCAATGGTCAGCCGGTTGCTCTGCTTGAACAGAATATTCAGGTGGTCGGTATTACTCGCTGTGCCTAAAGTCGCCACTGCGCCATGAATGCCATATTGCTGAAGCGCAATCACATCCATATAGCCTTCGACCATCAGCCATTCTTGGGCTTTCTGTTTGCGGCCCTCATAGAGGCCGTACAGCAACTGGTTTTTATGGAAGACTTCAGAATCTGGCGAGTTGATGTATTTCGGCTTGATCTCGTCATTCAGGGCACGGCCGCCAAAGCCGACCACACGGCCCTTGGTATCACGGATCGGGAAAATGACTCGTTCACGCAGCAGGTCAAAATCACGGCCACTGTCGCTGGTGCGAATCAGACCTAAAAGTTTTAAGCCCTCAATATCCTGAGGAAAGGCTTTTTCCAGATGTTGCCAGTCTTCAGGCGCATAGCCTAAGCGCCAATAGGCAATGGTCTCTGCAGTCAGACCACGCTGCTTGAAGTATTGCTGGGCACTCGGGCTATTTGGGAGTTGGCGCTCATAGAACTGCGCGATATTTTCTAGCAGGTCGTAGAGGTTACCGTCTTGCTGAACTTCCGCCATCGGTAGGTGTTCAAAAGAAGCAAAAGGGTCACCATAAAAATCCTGTTCGACTGTCTGAAACTCTGCAAATGGATCGAAACTCGCCGTAGATGCAGCATTATTATTTTCTGTTGGAGCGTTATTCTGTTGCGGCTGAGTTTGTGGTGCAGTTTGAGCAGGCACGATTTTGGGTTTAGCTGCTTCACGTTTATATTTTAATTTATTGGAATCAGTATTGTCTTTAGGCAGTTCGATTCCCGTCTGGCTGGACAGGTCTTTCATCACTTCGACAAAATTACGGCTGCCAATGTCCATTAAAAAACGGATGGCATTACCGTTGGCCTGACAGCCAAAACAGTGAAAATACTGTTTGTCACGATAGACGTGGAAAGACGGTGATTTTTCCTGATGAAAAGGGCAGCAGCCTGAATAGGTACGGCCTGTTTTTTTCAGTTTTACGAATTGACCAATCACATCGACAATATCGGTGCGATCGAGAATCTGATCAATCGTATGTTGAGGAATGGCCATGGTCTGCTGAGCTTCTCGTGCTGGAATCTAAGGTCTAAATCACTGAAAAAATGAAAATAGTCTAGTTGGACATTGAATATTTCAAGTTCCTTTGTATACCTTTTGCACGTTTTGTTCAAGCCTGGGCAAGACAACGCAAAAGGGCAAGTATGATACCTTGCCCTTGAGGAAAATGCACCTGTAAAGCGCTGTCTTATTTGCTGATACTGCCGGACTTATTTAGCTTTATTCAGCCGTTTTAGGACGATCCAGCAAACCAAATGAAATGCGATTGGTGATGCTGCGCTTTTCAGTTTCTGGCGTATCCGATTGTGCATCGGTGTCGGTTACAGTTTTGGCTTCTTTACCAAAAATACCCAGTGTCGCGCGGTTAAAGAAACTGCTTTCGCTACGCGCTGCACGCAGATTCACCGTACCATCTGATTTCACCAGATTCGGATAATTCAGCTTTAATACATCCACATATTGCTGAGAAGTTGCTTTATCACCTAGCTGAGCATAACCATAAGCAACCGTTGCCAGTGCTTCCGGAATCTGCGGAGTTTGAGGATAATGCTCAATCACCCACAAGCCACGTTCAACTGCTGCCAGATACGCCTTACGTTTGATGTTAAAACGTGCTGCGTTCATTTCATGCTCAGCCAGTTCCTGGCCGATAAACTGCATACGTTGTGCTGCATCGACTGCATAAGTACTCGATGGATAGCGACGAATGAAATCAACAAAATTCTGGTAAGCCACTTTCAGGTAGCTGACATCACGATGCGACTGTTTCAGTGAGGTATAACGTAGCAGGCCGTTATAGTTCTGTTCCATATTGGCGACACCGCGTACATAGTAAGCATAGTCGACATTTGGATGTTGCGGGTTCAGACGGATAAAACGCTCTGCCAGTGCGACCGCACCTTCATAATCTTTTTGCTGGAATTTCACATACAACAGTTCCAGTTGCGCTTGCGGGGCATACTGACTGGTCGGGAAATAAGTTTCCAGCGCTTCCAACTGTTTTGCTGCATCGGTATATTGATTACGATCTAGCGCTTTCTGTGCTTTTTGAATATAAACCTGTTCGCTAGATTCCGGACCTTTATCCACGACTTCTTTTTTTGGATTACTGCTACAGCCTACCATTGCCGATGCAATGCCTAATGTCACAGCAAGCATTGTCATTTTATAATGTGGTAGCGACATAAAAATTCCTCTGTTAATACGGGCAATGAGCTACAATTGCACTATTAAACCACTTTTGTCTGAATGAGCAAATGAGTCAAGCACAATCTTCCAATTCTAATATCCCTGATACTGATTTCAATTTACTTGAAGATTCTGAGGATGCAGATAACCATACTTCAGAAGCAACTGCAACACGTTTATCGTTGCAATTTCAACTGGATGAAACTTATATCGGGCAACGGATCGACCAGATTGCCGCAATGGTCTGGAGCGATTTTTCTCGAGAAAAATTAAAGCAATGGATTAAAGATGGCAATTTATTGGTGAATGGTCAACCGGTTAAGCCGAAATTTAAAAGTGATGGTTTTGAAACCCTGACTTTAAATGTTGAGCTTGAAGCGCAAACGCGCAGTCTGCCGGAAGATATTCCACTGGATATCATCTATGAAGATGATGACATTATTGTCATCAATAAACCTGTAGGCATGGTGGTACATCCAGGTGCTGGCAATAGTTCGGGCACCTTGGTCAATGCTTTATTGCATCACTATCCGAAATCAGCTGAACTGGCGCGTGCAGGTCTGGTACATCGTATCGACAAAGACACCAGTGGTCTGCTGGTCGTTGCCAAAAATCTGGAAGCACAGTTTTCTCTCAGCAAACAGCTTGAGAAAAAAACAGTATATCGCCTGTATGATCTGGTGGTTTACGGCAATATTATTGCTGGCGGTACCATTGATGAACCCATCAAACGTCATCCGGTAGATCGTGTGAAAATGACTGTACTTCCGGGCGGTAAAGACGCGGTGACGCATTACAACGTCAAAGAGCGTTTCCAGCACTTCACCCGTGTTCAAGCCCGTCTGGAAACTGGACGTACCCATCAGATCCGTGTGCATTTTAGCTATATCGGCTTTGGCTTGGTTGGTGATCAGGTGTATATGCCGCGTGTCCGTATGCCAGCAGGTGCATCGCAATTACTAGATGACACTTTACGTGGCTTCAAGCGTCAGGCTTTGCATGCTGTACAACTCGGTCTGACCCATCCGCGTACCAAAGAAGAAATGACCTTTGAAGCACCGTGGCCGGAAGACTTTGCCAATCTGGTTGAAGTGCTGCGTACCGAAAACAAAGCCTATTAATCTTTTTATTTAGCTCGCGTAAAAGCAAGGAATCGAGATGCAATTTGTACTAGGACTTCCACAAGGTGTGTATGTCGGCCAGACTCGCGTTCACCATGCGAAAGTACAGCCATCCGCACAGCCTGAGCTTGCAGGTTTTAACTTGGCCTTGCATGTGCAGGATAATGCGCTACGGGTACAACAGCATCGTATGGCTTTATTGCAGGATTTCGCTGCCTTTGGCGTAGATAAGATTACCTGGATGACCCAGACGCATAGCACCATTTGTCATAGCATTAATGAGCAGATGCCATTTACCGCACTGGTCGGAGATGGTCTGGTGACGCAGCGCAAGGCGCATGCCTTGATGATGATGACTGCAGACTGTTTACCTGTGGTACTGGGAAATGCGAAAGGTACGGAAGTTGCCAATTTGCATGCCGGTTGGCGTGGTCTGGCGGGTGGTATTGTCGAAAATACCATCGCAGCCATGCAGACTCCGCCGACCTGGGCCTGGCTTGGGGCGGCCATTAGTCAGCCATGTTTCGAGATTGGCGCTGAAGTAAAAGCTGCTTTTTGCAGTAAATATCCTGAACTAGACAGTGCATTTCAGGCCGGTGAACAGGCAGGTAAATATTATGCTGACCTGTATGCCATTGCGCATTATATCTTGCAGCAACACGGCATAAATACCGTATTGGGTGGGGATCAGTGTTCTTATCGTCAAGCAGATGAATATTTTTCTTATCGCCGCGAAGCTAAAACGGGGCGTATGGCGACATTCGTGTTTATGGCATGAAAATGTTAAACTTAACTGATTTTTTTGGCTTTTGAGCGTTATGTCCCTATCTTCCAAATCTGTTGCGATTGTTTATCATAGTCCTTATGGACACACGGCTAAAGTGGCAAATTTTATTGCCGATGGTGCACGGGAAACCGGTGTTCAGGTGCATATGATGAATGTCGAACATATAGACTGGGATGTGCTGGACGCCGCCGATGCAATTGTATTTGGCTGTCCGACCTATATGGGCAGTCTAACCTCTGCCATGAAGCTGTTTATGGAACAATCTTCCAAGCGCTGGTTGGCACGTACTTGGCAGGGCAAACTGGCTGCCGCCTTTACCAATGGTGGCGGACTCAGTGGCGATAAGCTGGCGGTCCTGCAGCAAATCAACTTGTTTGCGATGCAGCACGGTATGCTATGGAGTGGCTTGCCATTAATGCCGACAGGTCGTGCTGTGACCGATCTGAACCGGATGTCGAGCTTTTTGGGTTTAATGACCCAGTCGGATAATGCCCCGGTTGAAGTCACCCCACCTGAGGGCGATTTAAAAACCGCGTTCTGGTTTGGGGAATATATTGCCCTTACTCTAGCCCGACTAAATAACCATACTTAAAATCATAAAAAAACCTCCGAATGCGGAGGTTTTTTTATATTCAACTTTTAATCCATTATTTATGGAAAATTCGTGCTTTATCACGTTGCCAGTCACGGTCTTTCTCGGTTGCACGTTTGTCATGAAGCTGCTTACCTTTCACCAGGGCAATTTCCAGCTTGGCATGTGGACCTTTCCAGTAACAGGCCAGTGGAACGCAGGAATAACCTTTCTGGTTAATCGCACCCATCAACTTTTCAATTTCACGGCGATTCAGCAACAGTTTGCGGGTACGGGTTGCTTCAGGCACCACATGGGTCGAAGCACTTAACAAGGGCTGAACCTGTGCACCAAACAAGAACGCTTCACCATTTTTAAAGGTAATATAACTTTCTACAATGGTCATGCGACCAGCGCGCATTGATTTGACTTCCCAGCCTTTTAATGAAAGCCCCGCTTCAAATTTCTCTTCAATAAAATAATCGTGGCGGGCACGTTTATTCAGTGCAATGGTACCGCCATTATTTTTTTTTACTACAATAGATGCTTTCGCCATAATCTGATACTTCCAAACGTGCTGCTATTGTACCGCAACTAGAAATAAGGTGAAGTTTTTTAAATTAATGAGGATTATTCACCAAAAAAACAAGTTTTTGCTAAAATAAGATTCTACATAACAAACAGAGTACAAATGGATGTCTAAAACTCGTGTGATTTATCCGGGGACTTTTGATCCAATTACCAATGGACATATTGATTTGGTAACCCGCGCAGCGCGAATGTTTGATGAAGTTGTGGTAGCCATTGCCATCGGTCATCATAAAAATCCGGTATTTAGTCTGGAAGAGCGTGTCGCATTGGCGAAAGAGTCATTGAGTCATTTGGACAATGTTGAATTTGTAGGTTTTGATGGTTTGCTCGTCAATTTTTTCCGTGAGCAAAAGGCGACTGCTGTATTGCGTGGTTTGCGTGCAGTGTCTGATTTTGAGTATGAATTTCAGCTGGCCAATATGAACCGTCAGCTGGACTCCCATTTTGAAGCGGTATTTTTAACTCCTTCAGAACAATATTCTTTTATTTCATCCACTTTGGTGCGTGAAATTGCTCGATTAAGAGGTGATGTGACCAAGTTTGTACCACCAAACGTGGTTGCTGCCTTCGAGCGTAAACTTCAACAAGGTTGGTAGCGTGTCTTTATATATCACCGATGAATGTATTAATTGTGATGTCTGTGAACCTGTATGCCCGAATGAGGCCATCTATATGGGTGAACTCATTTATGAGATTCATCCAGATTTATGTACAGAATGCGTCGGACATCATGATCAACCGCAGTGCCAGCTGTTCTGTCCGGTGGATTGTATTCCACTGGATCCGAATCATGTCGAAACGCAGGAACAGCTGCAAGCCAAGTATGAAAAACTGACTGCTCAAAAAACATCAAGCAATTAGTCTCGATATTTGATACTATGCCGCTCGAAGTGAGCCAGACGATCGCTGCTGTGGAGATCTCCGTGATTGAAGCAGGGGAGGAAAGTCCGGGCTTCATAGGGCAAGGTGCCAGGTAACGCCTGGGCGGTGTAAACCGACGGCAAGTGCAGCAGAGAGAAGACCGCCTTCATTATGTTTTCGAGCAATCGGAATCGAAGGTAAGGGTGAAAGGGTGCGGTAAGAGCGCACCGCATGGCTGGTAACAGTTCATGGCGAGGTAAACCCCACCGGAAGCAAGACCAAATAGGAATCCATTAGGCATGGCCCATGCTGGATTCGGGTAGGTCGCTTGAGCGCATGAGTGATTGTGCGCCTAGAGGAATGATCGTTCACGACAGAACCCGGCTTATCGGCTCACTTCAACAAATTTTGATCAAACAGCACAATATGGGGTTGACGTGATTTACAGAAAATCCCATAATGCGCGCACAGTTTAAGGCTATGTAGCTCAGTTGGTTAGAGCACCGCACTCATAATGCGGGGGTCACAAGTTCAAGTCTCGTCATAGCCACCATATTCTGAAAAAACCCGCTCCGATTGAGTGGGTTTTTTTATGGCTTCAGAAAATTAAAATGATAAGATGATTGGAAAATAAGCAACTGAATTTTAAAAATAATGAATCAAAATCTTATTAAGTGGATTAAAGAAAACATTGGAAGTTGTTTGTCGTGGGCGATAACTATTGGATGGTTAATTTTTATATATTTTAAAATTCACAATGGCGTGCTGCCTAAAGATCTAAATGAGTTCGGGGATTTTATTGCAGGTGCTTTTGCACCTTTGGCATTTTTTTGGTTGGTAAGAGGATTTTATCAACAAGGTAAAGGGCTTGAGCAGAATTCTGAAGCTTTGAAGATGCAAGCGGTTGAATTACAGAAAACTAGTACAGCTTTAAACTTGCAAATAAAAGAAATGCAGGAAACGGTTGAACAGCAAAAATTATTAGCAGAATATCAACGTCTTGATATTGAGGATAAACATCAGTCAGTCAAGCCAATTCTTACAATAACTTGTACTGTGGAAGCACAATCATATAAACACTGCTTAGACTTTAGAATTAGTAATGCTACAGATAATCCTGCTAAAAATTTAACATTATTTCCTGACTTAGAGAAAGATCTTGACTATGCTCCAATAATCAAACCTTACTTTGAAAAAAAATATATTCACATTACTGATGTATTGAGTGAGACTGAAGAGGAATTATTTGATCAAGGTGCTGTATGTGTTAGAAATATACTTCTAACCTATGAAAATATATATTCAAGAAAGTTTAGTGAAAAATTTAAAATTACTTTGCGTAAGGATGTAGACTCAAAGATATTGACAGAGGTTTGTATTGTTGAGTGAATCATTTTCTTAAACTTTATTTATGAACTTTATCAATAATTCAACATCATGCGTTTGCAACTGCTCGCGCATTTTTAAAAACTGTTTTTCATCTATATCATAGATTTTTAGAGAGAGTACTTTTTCTATATCTTCTTGTGGGAAGCGGTATTTAATAATTTTTGCAGGTACACCGCCTACGACCGCATACGGAGGCACATCTTTGGTCACAATTGCGCCTGTCGCCACTACAGCACCTTCACCAAGCTTCACACCTTGCATAATCATCGCGCGTGAGCCAATCCAGCAGCCATCGTCAATAACAGTATCGCCAGCAGGCACAAAACTACGTGTATCGAAAGGAAAAGCTGAAATCCAGTCAGTACGATGTAACTGGTTGCCACCCATCATAATCACGCATTCAGCGCCAAAACAGACGAAATTGCCAATATAAAGCTGATCAATCGGCTTCTCTGGCGTTGCAGGTTTTTCATGTAAATAACGCACTACACAGCGCTCAAAACCCTGATCCCAATAGGCTGAATAATACGAATAATTCCCCTTGATATGGATATTCGGATTTTTCACCGTTTTTGAGATGAACTCAAATTCACACCAATGATTCACAGGAGAATTAATTAACTTTTCAGACATGAGGAGGCTATAACCACAAGGAATGCGCCATTATACCGAATTGCACTTTAAGCTGAATCAACAATCTTAATTTAGCCAGTGAATCGAATATTAAAGCACATGCTGACCTTGCTTAAGTGCTACGAGGAATACGGGCAATGACTTTAATTTCAAAATCAAAACCTGCCAGCCAAGTCACGCCAACAGCTGTCCAATTAGGATAAGGCTTTTGCGTAAACACCTGATTTTTAACTTTCATGATGCTTTCGAACTGCTGTTCTGGATCAGTGTGAAAGGTGGTGACATCAACAATATCATCGAAAGTACAACCAGCCGCTGCCAAAGTTGCAGCTAAGTTTTTAAAAGCCCGTTCTACCTGTTTCTCGAAATCTGGTTCAGGTGAACCATCCTCACGGCTACCGAC
The DNA here is from genome assembly GCF_049898185.1 of Acinetobacter sp. 40AMC3-4. GTDB lineage: Bacteria > Pseudomonadota > Gammaproteobacteria > Pseudomonadales > Moraxellaceae > Acinetobacter. Next base: position 188,955 of record NZ_JAFCXG010000002.1, on the reverse strand, counting down.
CTGACCAGAAACAAAAAGTAAGTCTTCCGATTTGATTGCAGCAGAATAACCATGCTGTTCATACAGGGCATGGCGGTCTTGGGGAAATATCGCAGTTCTAGTCATGTCTATCCTCATTCAATGTCTAATTTATAAGTGAGTGAAAGCAACTTGACTTTCACATACGCTTCGTATGTAAACATAATTGACATACGGTCCGTATGTCAATTAAAATTTTTATGATGATGAGGTAAAGTAATTCATGTCTGTTCGTGAACAAAAGATGGCGGAAACCCGCAAGAAACTGATAGAAGTGGCACGCCGTGCGTTTGCGGAATATGGTTATGCTGGCACTTCAATGGATAAGCTCACGGCAGAAGCAGGGCTGACTCGTGGTGCGCTGTATCATCATTTTGGTGATAAAAAAGGCTTATTTGCTGCAGTGGTCGACCAGATCGATTCGGAAATGGCTTCATCTGCGCAGCAACATCTGGAGCAGCCTGATGATCTGTGGGAAGGATTGATGCTGGAAGGGCGGACCTATATTCAAAATGCCTTAAACTCTGAATTCCAGCGCATTGTATTGCGCGATGGGCCTGCGGTATTGGGTGATCCTGCACACTGGCCAAGTCAAAACAGATGTTTGCAGTCCACGCGTGAATGTGTTGAGCAATTATTGGTAGCAGATCGAATTAAAACAGTTGATCCGGAAGCTGCTGCGGTATTTTTAAATGGTGCTGCAATGAATGCAGCCCTCTGGGTGGCTTCTAGCGAACATCCTGAGCAGGTACTCCCTGAGGCTTTACATGCATTTAATTTATTTGCATCGGGGTTTTTAAAAGAAGCCCAGAGCTAATTCGTTTGTAGGAAGCAGATAAAGGTAAAAAACCCCTCAATCGAGGGGCTTTAAATTAAACAGCTTTAAATTTTAAAGATATTCAACTTTCACAATTTCGTATTCAACTTCACCGTTTGGTGTATTGATTTTCACATCGTCGCCTTCGTTTTTACCTAAAAGACCACGTGCAATTGGCGAGTTCACAGAGATCTTGTTGATCTTAAAGTCTGCTTCGTCATCACCTACAATTTTATAGGTTTTCTGTTCTTCAGTATCCAGATTTTCAATCGTGACCGTTACACCAAAAACCACACGACCATTCTGTTCAAGTTCTTTGACATCGATCACCTGAGCTGCACCCAGTTTGCCTTCGATGTCCTGAATACGACCTTCACAGAAGCCTTGCTGTTCACGTGCTGCATGGTATTCTGCATTTTCTTTTAAGTCGCCGTGTTCACGCGCTTCTGCAATTGAAGCTGTGATACGTGGACGATCCACTGTTTTCAGTTGGTGTAATTCTTTCTCTAAGGCAATTTTGCCTTCAGGTGTCATAGGATAACGTTGCATGTTGTCCCTCAAAAGTCAGTTGAAAGATATAAAATCTATAAATAAAAAAAAGCCCGCCACCAAGAAGGTGGCGGGACTTCTTGGAAGTGAATTAACCTTTAGTTAGGTCTTGCAAACGATATACATCCATTGGCAATTTAATTGCTAAAGCTTGGCATACTGCATCCGCACCATTCAATGTAGTTGTGTTATACACTTTACCTTGAAGTGCTGAACGACGGATCGAGAATGAGTCTTCTTGTGCCTTTTTGCCTTCAGTCGTGTTAATCACAAGGTGGATTTCGCCGTTTTTAATACGGTCCACAATGTTAGGACGACCTTCAGTCACTTTATTGACACGTTCACATTCAAGACCAGCATCGCTAATCACTTTAAATGTACCATCAGTTGCAAGAATCTTGAAGCCTAGGTCAATCAATTGTTTTGCGATACCTGCCGCACGTGGTTTATCTGAGTCACGTACAGAGATAAATGCGTGTTTCACTTCGCCTTCAGTTGGAAGACCTGGTAAACGCTCGTTTGCACCTAAAACAGCTTTATAGAACGCTTCACCAAATGTTTTACCAACGCCCATCACTTCGCCAGTCGATTTCATCTCAGGGCCAAGGATCGGGTCAACACCAGGGAATTTGTTGAACGGGAACACCGCTTCTTTGACAGAGAAGTGTTCAGGAATAATCTCTGAGGTGAAGCCTTGAGATTCTAGAGATTGACCCGCCATACAACGTGCAGCAACTTTCGCTAAAGATTCGCCGATACATTTAGAAACGAATGGCACAGTACGTGATGCACGTGGGTTCACTTCCAGAATGTAAACGTCTTCACCTTTAACCGCAAACTGAACGTTCATCAAACCGATTACGCCAAGCTCTTTTGCCATTGCAACGGTTTGACGACGCATTTCGTCCTGAATCTCTTTAGAGAGAGAGTAAGGAGGAATCGAACATGCTGAGTCACCTGAGTGAATACCCGCTTGTTCAATGTGCTGCATGATGCCGCCAATCACCACGTCTTTACCGTCAGATACGCAGTCTACGTCAACTTCGATCGCATCATCTAAGAAACGGTCAAGCAGAACAGGTGCTTCGTTTGATGCTTGAACCGCATCACGTAAGTAGCGTTTGAGTTCTTCATCGTTGTACACGATTTCCATCGCACGACCACCAAGCACGTAAGAAGGACGTACCACTAATGGATAGCCTACTTTAGACGCTTCAGCCATACCTTCTTCAGCAGATTTTACAATGCTGTTGTTTGGTTGACGAAGTTGCAGACGTTGAATCATTTGCTGGAAACGTTCACGGTCTTCTGCACGGTCAATCGCGTCAGGTGATGTACCAATGATTGGCGCACCAGCTTCTTCTAGAGCACGCGCCAATTTCAAAGGTGTTTGACCACCGTACTGAACGATAATGCCTTTAGGCTTCTCGATACGTACGATTTCAAGCACGTCTTCAAGTGTGATCGGTTCGAAGTACAGACGATCTGAAGTGTCGTAATCCGTTGAAACTGTTTCAGGATTACAGTTCACCATGATGGTTTCATAACCGTCTTCACGCATTGCAAGGGCAGCGTGTACACAGCAGTAATCGAATTCGATCCCTTGACCAATACGGTTAGGACCGCCACCGATCACCATGATCTTGTCTTTCGCAGACGGATTGGCTTCACATTCTTCATCGTAAGTTGAGTACATGTAAGCTGTATCAGATTCGAATTCTGCAGCACATGTATCGACACGTTTGTAAACTGGAGTTACGCCCAAGTTCCAACGGTGTTTACGGAATTGTTTTTGTGAAATGCCCATCAAGTCGGCAATGCGAAGATCTGATAAACCTTTACGTTTGAATCCACGGATGTTGTCCGCATTCAAGTCGCCAAAACCTAAAGTTTTGATTTGGTTTTCAGTTTTGATGATGTCTTCGATTTGAATCAAGAACCAGCGGTCAATGTTCGTTGCAGCGAATACTTCGTCTAAAGTAAAGCCGTGACGGAATGCATCGCCCACGTACCAGATACGCTCTGGACCTGGCACTTTAAGTTCTTGCAAGATTTTGTCGCGCGCGCCTTCAGCACCCACTTCAACCTTTTCGTCAAAACCAGAAGCGCCCACTTCAAGACCACGAAGGGCTTTTTGTACAGATTCCTGGAAGTTACGGCCAATCGCCATCACTTCACCGACAGATTTCATCTGAGTCGTCAGTGTCGCATCAGCTTGTGGGAATTTTTCGAAGTTGAAACGAGGAATCTTGGTTACAACGTAGTCGATTGCAGGTTCGAACGATGCAGGCGTTGTACCGCCAGTAATGTCGTTTTTCAACTCATCAAGGGTATAACCTACAGCCAGTTTCGCTGCGATTTTTGCAATCGGGAAACCAGTTGCTTTAGAAGCAAGTGCAGATGAACGTGATACACGTGGGTTCATCTCGATCACGACCATACGACCAGTATTTGGACAAATACCGAACTGTACGTTAGAACCACCTGTTTCAACACCAATTTCACGAAGAACTGCTAGAGAAGCGTTACGTAGTAACTGGAATTCTTTATCTGTAAGCGTTTGAGCAGGGGCAACAGTGATTGAGTCACCAGTGTGTACGCCCATTGGATCAAAGTTTTCAATGGTACATACAATGATACAGTTGTCGTTTTTGTCACGAACAACTTCCATCTCGTATTCTTTCCAGCCAATTAAAGATTCATCAATCAATAATTGTTTAGTCGGAGAAAGATCGAAACCACGTTCACAAATCTCGATAAATTCTTCTTTGTTGTATGCGATACCGCCACCAGAACCACCCATGGTGAATGATGGACGGATAATTACTGGGAAGCCGAAACGTGCTTGAATTTCTAAAGCATGTTCCATTGACTCAGCAACGTCAGCTTTTGGACATTCAAGACCAATTTTACGCATTGCCTGGTCGAACAGTTTACGGTCTTCAGCTTTTTCAATCGCTTCTTTGGTTGCACCGATCAATTCAACATTGAATTTCTCTAAAATGCCGTGCTCATCGAGGGCAAGGGCACAGTTCAATGCCGTTTGACCACCCATGGTTGGAAGAACAGCATCTGGACGTTCTTTCTCAATGATCGCTGCAACAGTTTGCCAAGTAATTGGCTCAATGTAAGTTGCATCCGCCATGGTTGGGTCGGTCATGATGGTCGCTGGGTTCGAGTTGACCAAAATAACGCGGTAACCTTCTTCACGAAGGGCTTTACATGCTTGAGCACCTGAGTAGTCAAACTCACATGCTTGACCGATGACAATCGGACCAGCACCAATAATCAAGATGCTTTTAATGTCAGTACGTTTAGCCATGATGCTTCCTTAATTACTTCTTAGATGCTTCGATAAGTTCGATGAAATGATCGAACAATGGTGCGCAGTCATGTGGACCCGGGCTTGCTTCAGGGTGACCCTGGAAGCTGAACGCAGGTTTGTCTGTACGATGGATACCTTGGTTGGTGCCATCAAACAGTGAGCGATGCGTTACACGCAACACATCAGGCAGATTGCTTTCATCGACTGCGAAGCCATGGTTTTGAGAAGTAATCATCACTGTACCGTTATCAAGATTTTGTACAGGATGGTTCGCACCGTGGTGGCCGTGAGGCATTTTTAAGGTTTTAGCACCACTTGCAAGCGCAAGGATCTGGTGACCCAGGCAGATACCAAATACTGGAATTTCAGTGGTTTCTACAATTGTTTTTACAGCTTCAATTGCGTAGTCACATGCAGCCGGATCACCAGGACCGTTCGAAAGGAACACGCCATCTGGATTCAGTGCAAGTACATCAGCAGCAGGAGTTTGCGCCGGCACAACAGTCAGTTTACAACCGCGGTCTGCGAGCATACGTAAGATGTTGGTTTTGACACCGTAATCGTATGCAACAACATGGAATTTAGCTTCTGGTTGAGAGAAACCTTTGCCTAATGTCCAAGAGCCTTCAGTCCATTCAAAACCTTCAGGGTCGCAACATTCTTTTGCCAGGTCTAAACCGTTTAAACCACCAAATGCACGTGCTTTTTCAAGCGCTTCAGCTTCAGTGATATTTTCGCCAGCAAGGATACAGCCATTTTGTGCACCTTTGTCACGTAGGATACGTGTCAGTTTACGCGTGTCGATATCCGCAATTGCCACAACATTGTGTTGTACCAAATATTCAGCTAATGATTGGGTTGAACGGAAGTTACTGTGCAGTAAAGGCAGGTCGCGAATGATCAATCCGTTAGCCCAAACCTTATGAATACGACCTGATTCAGTGTCTTCTTCATTACAGCCTGTGTTACCGATATGAGGGTAAGTCAGTGTCACAAGTTGCTGTGCATAACTCGGGTCAGTCAAAATTTCTTGATAGCCAGTCATGGCAGTGTTGAAAACGACTTCACCAGTCGTACTACCCGATGCGCCAATCGAAGTACCTTTAAAGATAGTTCCGTCGGCAAGGGCTAAAATTGCTGGGGTGCTCAAACCAAAGCTCCTGAAATTTAGGCTGTAAAAAAGCGAGAAGACGAAAAAAAAGGAAGGCTAATTTTTAAACCTACCCTCCTATGTCTGCTCGCTTGAACTTAACACGGCATTATACGCAGAACGACCCTTAAAGTCCAACGGCTTTGCAGCGAAAGTATGAGATAAATGGCTTGCTTTTTGCATGGAAGTCTGTTTTGTAGGCAATGTGAAAAAATGTAAGCAATTAATAATTGTCAGACAAATCAAATCTTAATTTTTATCAAATCTACTAATATAGCTTAGTCGATATAACAATAGGAACAAGACAGATGGCTACAGCACCTAAATCTACTACATCTAAAAAAATCACTCCGAGCGTGGTGACTGAAACTGCCGAGAAGCTTGAAAAAGTAGCAGTCGAGGCTAAAGATCAGGCAATTGAAACCATCGAGGAAAGTAAGGAAAAGCTTGAAGTTGAAGCCAAGCAGTTAAGCGACACTGTGCAGGAACAATTGCGTCAATTTAAGCAGGAGGTGTTACAGCGTATTGATACTTTGAAGGAGCAGATTTTCGGTTCGCAGAAAGAATTAACCGAATTGAAAAGCTTTATCAAGACAGAATTCAACGCTGTCGTTGAAGACCTATCCAATCTGGGTAAAGAGCTGAAAGAAGATGTCAGTCAGATTTCGACCAAGCATAAGGAACATCTGACCGATACTTTTAAACGTTCTAAGGACAGTACCATTGAAGTACTGAAAAAAGTCAAACCCGTGGTGAAAACAGAGAGCTCAGACAAAAGTCCTGAGCTGAAAAGTTAGGCTGCGCTGAAAGGCCGCTATTTAAAAAGGAGAACAATCAAATGTTCTCCTTTGTCTTTATGCAGCAAAACGGACTCACAATAACAATTAAAGGGGGTCACGATGCAACAGCATTTTGTAGGTGTACTTATTTTACTGATATTGATCATGCTACTGAATCTGGAAAGCGGATTGGGGCGCATACTTTATCTAGGTGTAATCGTATTATGTTTGGGAGTGCTGGGACTGGTGTTTGGGACCATTCTTCTGATGATCATTACTTTTGCTTTTATTCTTTATGCTGCTGTGAAATCTATTCAGGAGCAGCATCATCTACATCATTAAAATATGAACGTTGAAAACAATAAAAAATCTAAAATAATTATACAGAGGATCAATCATTGTTGAGCAATAAACAAAAACGTGAGACTTTAAGTCTCACGTTGTATTCGCCTGTTACACTTTAAATAGCTGATGCACAGCGTCAATCTATTTAAAATACATGCAACCAGTCACGTTTATTATGAAAATCTGCCTGAGGACTACTATGCTGCATGGCATAGTATTGATCACCTTGTGAGGTTTTTAAAACAGCAGATAAACCCAGGAACAAGTTTTCCCATTTCAGTTTATGTGTTGCCATAAAATCAGTCAGATCTACACTGACATTAAGACCATAATGCGTACGTTTGAGCTGATTCAGCTCAATATCATCCGCAGCTTGCGGTGGCATATCTTCAGGATAACGGTATTCTTCAAATTGATAAGCCTGCCAGGCCTGAGAAGGGGAAAGATTAATCTCACGATAAAAATCTTCGCCCTGAACCCCAATAAAAATTTCAAAGCAGGTCTGTTCCCACAGGAAATCCTGACGGGGATGTGCCGTCACCATGTCGGGCCACAAGATGTACTGATTGGGATCACGGATCCAGAAGCCCACATTTAAATTGCATGGGCCTTGCTGTTCAATGGCGGCAACCAGAGAGATGGCCTGAAAACGGCGATCAAATGCGCTAAGTTCGTAACTTGCCATAAGTCCTGTACTTAGTTAGACAGATGAGCGAAACGGACAAGGTTGGACAATTTTTGGTTTTGTTTCGCAGCTTTTTTGTAAAGCAGCGCAATTTTACCAATAGTTTGAACTACTTCGGCACCAGTCGCTTCTGAAATTTCAGCAATCAATGCTGCACGCGCTTCACGATCTTCAGCTACGATTTTTACTTTAATCAGTTCGTGATCGTTTAAAGCACGCGCCAATTCTTCGATGACATTTTCAGTCAGGCCTTTGTCACCCAGCATAACGACCGGGTTTAAAGCATGTCCGATTTGACGTAAACGCTTACGTTCCTGAATAGATAAAGACGCCATGAGAGATAACCTGAATTTTAAAACGGCTTAGTATAGCAAAAGCAAAAAACAAACGCTTTAAATTATCAGGAAATAATCATTTCCAATATCTCTTCATAACGAGCAAAACTCCTAGATTTAGATACACATGTATACTGCAAAATATGTCTTTTTCACGTACAATTAATAATTAGACGTTTTTTTATTTAGAGAGTTATGGCTACACGCATTACCAACCAAAAGTTATCTAAAAGTAGTCGTGATTGGATGAGAGAGCATTTAGACGATCCTTATGTGAAAAAGGCACAAAAGGACGGCTATCGTGCGCGTGCAGCATATAAGCTCTTAGAGATGCAAGAAAAGTACAAGATCATCAAACCCGGCATGACCGTAGTCGACTTGGGTGCAGCTCCCGGGAGTTGGTCACAAATCGCAGGTAAGCTAGTCGGTGACAAGGGTTTATTGATTGCATCTGACATTTTACCAATGGATGCATTACCTGATGTGACTTTCTTGCAAGGCGACTTTCGTGAAGAAGAAGTCTTCCAGCAATTGTTAGAAATTTTAGATGGTCGTACTGTAGACGTTGTAATTTCAGATATGGCCCCCAATACATCAGGTAATAAGGCTGTAGATCAACCGCGTCAGATTTACTTGTGTGAACTTGCACTGGATTTTGCCAACAAGGTGCTAGGCCCTAAAGGTCAATTTGTGGTAAAAGTTTTCCAAGGTTCAGGTTTTGACGAATTCCGTAAGCAAGTGGTTGATAGTTTTGATGTTCTGAAAACATCTAAACCTTTGGCATCACGTGCTCGCTCCAAGGAAGTTTTCCTGATCGGGCAGGGACGTAAGAAGGCTTTAAAATAAGTCTACTTGCCAAGTCGTTAAAAATTGTGCATTTTGTACGTTTTCAGATAATTGTAAGTTGATTTACAGCTTAAGTATTAAGGTCACCCTGAACAGGGCATGATCAAATTAGATTGGAATGGGAATAAAGCTTTGAGCGATCTTTTTAAGAATGCCGTATTGTGGCTCGTGATACTGGGTGTGCTGGTGTTAATCTTCAGCAACGTCAGTGACCGCAATCAACCGACTACAATGAACTACTCAGAGTTTGTTGCCGCGGTCAATGCTGGCCAAATTAAACAAGTTGTGATTGACGGCGAAAGAATCCGTGGCGAAAAATCGAACGGTTCAGAGTTTGAAAGTATCCGTCCGGCAGTTCAGGATCCTGAACTGATGCCAAGCCTGATTAAAAATAATGTTGTGGTTGAAGGTGAAGCACCACAACGTCAAGGCTTGCTCATGCAGTTGCTTATTGCAAGTTTCCCTGTACTTTTAATCATTTTGTTATTCATGTTCTTTATGCGCAACATGGGTGGCGGTGCAGGTGGTAAAAACGGCCCAATGAGTTTTGGTAAATCTAAAGCCAAAATGCTGTCTGAAGACCAGATTAAAGTCACTTTCACTGATGTTGCTGGTTGTGACGAAGCCAAGCAAGAAGTCGTTGAAATCGTAGATTTCCTGAAAGATCCAACCAAATTTAAACGTCTGGGTGCGAGTATTCCACGTGGTGTGTTAATGGTGGGTCCTCCAGGTACGGGTAAAACCCTACTTGCCAAAGCCATTGCCGGTGAAGCGAAAGTTCCATTCTTTAGTATTTCAGGTTCTGACTTCGTTGAGATGTTTGTCGGTGTCGGTGCATCCCGTGTTCGTGACATGTTCGAACAGGCGAAACGTCATGCGCCATGTATCATCTTTATTGATGAGATTGATGCAGTCGGTCGTCATCGTGGTTCAGGTACTGGTGGTGGTCACGATGAACGTGAACAGACACTGAACCAGATGCTGGTTGAAATGGACGGCTTTGAGGGCAATGAAGGCATTATCGTGATTGCTGCAACCAACCGTGCAGATGTACTGGATAAAGCACTTCTTCGTCCAGGCCGTTTTGACCGTCAAGTTGTGGTTGGTTTGCCAGACATTAAAGGTCGTGAACAAATCCTGAATGTACATTTGAAAAAATTGCCTTCAGTGACAGGTGTGGATGTTAAAGTTCTTGCACGTGGTACACCGGGCTTCTCGGGTGCGCAATTAGCAAACCTGGTGAATGAAGCTGCTTTATTTGCTGCACGCCGTAACAAAAACACCGTCGATATGCATGACTTTGAAGATGCAAAAGACAAGCTGTATATGGGTCCTGAGCGTAAATCGATGGTACTTCGTGATGAAGAGCGTCGTGCGACGGCTTATCATGAAGCAGGGCATGCGATTGTTGCTGAAAGCTTGCCAGGTACAGATCCTGTGCATAAGGTGACAATCATGCCACGTGGCTGGGCTTTAGGTGTTACCTGGCAGCTGCCTGAATTTGACCAGACCAGCCATTACAAAGACAAAATGTTGAATGAACTTTCGATTTTGTTTGGTGGCCGTATTGCTGAAGAAGTCTTCATTAACCAGATGTCGACCGGCGCTTCAAATGACTTCGAACGTGCAACCAAAATGGCACGTGCGATGGTGACCAAATATGGTATGTCGGACAAACTCGGTGTCATGGTCTATGAAGAAGATGCACAGCAATCTTTCATGGGCAGTATTGGTAGCCGCAGTATTTCGGAAACCACACAACTAGAAGTCGATCGTGAAATTCGTCGAATTCTAGATGAGCAATATAAAATCGCACGCGATATCTTGGAAAGCAAAAAAGATATTGCCCATGCGATGGTGAAAGCCTTGATGGAATGGGAAACCATTGATCGTGATCAAATCCGTGACATCATGGAAGGTCGTGAGCCTCAGCCACCAAAAGTCTATGTTGCAGATAATCCTGTGATTGATGTAACGCCAGATGATGGTCCGCTGACTCCTCCGCCATTGCCAGCGAACTAAGCTCAATAAAAAAAACCACCTTCGGGTGGTTTTTTTATGCTTGTCATTTTTGTCATATCTTTTTGAGTGTTATATTGAGCGATTAAAAATGAATAAGAAAAACAAAAATGAATATGCCTGTTCTGGAATCCAGTGTTTACCAGCTTCGTCTTGAACCGTTGAGCTGGGAACATTTTTCTGATTTAGTGGTTGCATGCGCTGAAGAAAATTTAGGTAAGATTTTATATAATTCGGTGCCTTATCTGCATAACTTAAAAAAATATTTTTCTCAAGCTTTCGAACAACAGGCTCAAAGTGAAAGAATGGTTTTTGCCGTAATTGATTAAAACTCCGGCCAAGCAATTGGAACCACCAGTTATCATGATATTAAAGCGGAAATTCCACGTTTTGAAATTGGTTATACCTGGTATGCCAAGCGCTATCACAGAGCTTATGTAAATCGCGTTTGTAAATATCTTTTGTTAAGACATGCTTTTGAAAATTTAAATGCTCAGGTGGTCGGCTTTCGAACTGATCATTTGAATCTTCCCAGCCAAAAAGCGATTGAGGCATTAGGTGCCAAACGAGATGGCATTATCAGGTGTCATATGCTACGTAAAGATGGACAGACTATTCGAGATAGCTATATCTATAGTATTTTAGAAAGTGAATGGGCAGATGTGAAAGCATTATTACAAACTAAACTGATGCAATATTCCCAAAACAATTACTTCGAAATCTAGGTCCTAGCCTTATTCCACTTTGCTTTATTCAGCGATCCATAAGACAATATCGGGGTTATTTTGAGTGAGTATTGAATCATGCAGCTGATGCCTTTGTTACCACATGTATGGACATTTGGTGATTTAAAATTGGACTTATCCCAGCCGCATGTGATGGGGATTCTCAATGTCACCCCAGACTCTTTTAGTGATGGTGGTCGGCATAATCACAAAGAAGATGCAGTCGCACGTGCGCTTGAAATGATCGCTGAAGGCGCGACCGTGATTGATATTGGCGGTGAATCGACCCGTCCAGGTGCCGCAGTGGTAGAAGTGGAAGAAGAAATTCGCCGCGTAGTGCCTGTGGTGGAAGAACTGGCTAAACATAAGGTCATTCTCTCGATTGATACGTCGCAACCTGAAGTCATACGCGCAGCGGTTCGGGCCGGAGCACATATCTGGAATGATGTCCGTGCTTTGACTCGGCCGAATGCATTGCAGACCGCAGCAGAACTCAATATTCCAGTGATCATCATGCATATGCGCGGTGAGCCGACCACCATGAACAATCTGGATCAATATGAGGATGTCACTAAAGATGTGATACGCGAGTTATCCCAACGTGTTCAGGATGCTTTAGATGTTGGAGTAAAAGCGGAAAATATCATGATTGATCCAGGTTTTGGTTTCGCTAAAAATGCCCAGCAAAATTTAAAGCTGTTGCAAGAGTTTTATAAATTGACAGAAATGGGCTATCCGATTTTGTCTGCTTTATCACGTAAACGCTTTATCGGAGCAGTTTTGGATGGGGCAGAACCACAAGAGCGTGCAGTGGGTTCAGCAACAGCGCATTTGTTGAGTATTCAGCAGGGTGCATGTATGGTACGGGCACATGATGTTAAAGTCACAGCCGATGCGATTAAAGTCTGGCAAGCTATGCAAATGGTTTAAAAATCGAGGCTGGGAAATCCCTACATTGGCAATGTTGTTTGGCTTTTAAGCAACAATATGCTATATAGGCACGCTTAGATTAGATAGTCATCCTTTAGAGTGCCTGTAATGTTTGCAGATTTACTTCTCCCCATGTTCGATGATGAGTATTATCCCGATATTCTGGTTGCTGAAATCAAGCAGCACATCGAACGTTTTGCCCAAAAAGTCGCTAAATCAGGTTTGTCAGATCAAGAAATTTACCAGCTTGCCAATCTGACTGTGGCTGATATCAATATCATGAAACCTCAGTTCGAAGATCTGGATTCGTCTCTGGATGATACTGCCGCGGATTATATTGCCGAAGCCATGATGATGGTGGTGCAAGAGCACGGCCTGTTCGAGATTGAAATGGAAGAACTGATTACCAATCGTGAATGGTGATTTAAGAAAACCCTGCAGATGCAGGGTTTTTTATTGTCTGTTCAAATAATCTTTAAAGCTATTAAAGCGAATTGAGCCGAGTAATTGTTGCTCTTCATTCATGCATTGCTGATAAAGGTTTTGGTAATAAGCCTGCAGATTCGATTGACCTTGAATCTGTTGTGGTGTTTTTGATTTGGATTAATGGTGATTTAAGAAAACCCTGCAGATGCAGGGTTTTTTATTGTCTGTTCAAATAATCTTTAAAGCTATTAAAGCGAATTGAGCCGAGTAATTGTTGCTCTTCATTCATGCATTGCTGA